>NZ_JBFUIX010000010.1:0-104834 GCF_056401635.1 Paenibacillus sp. P4_E11
CTTCTATCTTGACCATCGTACCGTGGATCATAAATTTAATATCATAACTGACGTCCACATTACAGCGGGAAATGTCCATGACTCAACCCCGTATCTCGAACGGTTGGACCACCAAATTAAAAAATTTGGATTTGAAGATTCGATAGAAGCTGTTGCACTGGATGCGGGATACCTGACCGCTAATATTTGCAAGAAGCTGCATCCTGCATTCCCGAGCAATTATACCAAGGACGCGCATAAACCCTTATAAATAACAATGTCATTAACTTAACAGTTTAATCAAACAGCGATTGCCCCCTTTATCTATCTTTTCTAAGGGAGCAATCGCTGTTTGACAATAATTTGTAGAAATATTCTGTGGTTAGGAAGTATTAGTCACGTGAAATGATTTTTGGACATAGTAAATCCGTTTAACTTTTAGAGGCTTCATCACGTTGAGTGGCTAATAACTCTTCTTTCTTGTGTTGGAATAGTTCCCTGCAAGTAACCCTTTTGTTCTTGGATAGTGCCGGCCTTTGCGAATGGGAAGTAGATTGCGTTTTATCTCGCTGACAATAGCAACCATAAGTGCTTTTCGAATCTGATCATTTTTTTCAATAATGAAATGGATAAGGTCCTCTTTCATAACGCCTATAGCAATATTTTTATTTATGGCCATAACATGTTTGCCGCAATGTTCTTCTTGTTCCAGTTCCATTTGTGCTTCGATCATGATGTCATTCATGATGTTGCTGAGATAAATGGTGGCATAAATATCCTGTTCCAACAAGATGGCCTTTGTGCCAGTAAAATTCTCGATACTAAGTTTATTTTTGAGGTCATCATAGACAGTTTCGATTCCCCATCGCAAGCTGTAAAGCTCACCGATTTCTTTTGTCGAAAACTCTTCTGGGGTGAGGTTGGTTGCCAGGTACTCAAATTCACCACTTTCCAGCAAGATACGTACAAACCTAAGGAATATACTACCTGCTTTCACCAATTTATCCTCAGTGGGGGTGCCTTTATGCGGATTGATTCGTGTCTTATCAAAAACTACCTCTACGATACAATCATTACTTTTCATCTGTTTTTGTTCTTGCTTGAAGGTAGAAGCTGACAGTCTAACCAGGAATTTTTGCTTCCGTTCCATCAGATCGATAAAGAATTCTGCAGACGGGTAACCGCGGTCAAAAATGAACACACAAGGAAGGGTGCCAATTACTTCAAGCCTATTGTCTATATGTAGTAGTGCCTGCTCACGTTCACTAAATTTCCAACGGTTAATGCTACAATCAACGATCATTTTGTTGATCGTGTCATACAAACAAGAGATGCTCAACTGAGCCTGTGGCTTCACATTTCTTTTTGAAGCATTCCCGTATGTAGTCAAATTTTCTTCGGTAGTCGGAATATTTAGGGCAGATCCATCTGCTGCGAAGATTAAAAAACCATTTTTCTTTTTTACCATGTGGGTGTCCTTATAAAAGTTTTCAGCATGATGTCTTGCAAGTGCCAGAAATGCAATAGGATTCAACTTTAATCGTTGTTTTAAGTAGCCGACTTTGGATATGGTATCTTTTAATGCCAGTAGTATTTTGAAACTTCGCAATTCCATGTGAAGTGTTCTGCCTTTCCTGAATAATACGCTGAGCATCAAGTTATCCAGTGACATTTTCCGAATGCGGGTGAAGTGAGTTTCTTTCAATGATCTACACAGGTTAACAAAGGTAATGGTTCTTGAGTAGATCATGTCCCCCGAGATACGAGATTCAGAATTTCTCACTACAATCACCCCATTTCAATCATCATCATAAACCAGTCTCGGCTTCTTTTGAGCATAGGCAGCCTTAAGATAGGGAATCTGTTCTTCAGTTACAGAGCCAAGATTAGCCTTCACTGTCTGGATTACTTTGCCGTTTACTCTTTTGTTCTCGACAAGGCTTGCATAGTAATGCTCTTTTCCGCTATATGTTTTAGTCAGTATTTTGATAAACATTCATGTAACTCCTCTCACTACATTATATGCTATAAATATAGTATTAACAATATATAATGAAGTAAACTTCTCACTACATAGAAAACAAAAAAAGACAAAGATTGTGAGCTCTTTGCCTCTATTATACGATATATTGAACTATTATCTTAAGTTAATGACATTGTGATTTATAAGGGTTTTCAAGTATGGAGCCTAGGGGGATCGAACCCCTGACCTCATCGCTGCCAGCGATGCGATCTACCACGTGATTCGGCTTCACACCCCTAAAAATTCCGCCTGAGGATTCGATTATTAATTCCTAATTTATATCCGTCCATCCAAGCGCTTGCAGTGTCCTAATGAACACGACTGCCGCCTGTGCGCGCGTCGTTTCACTCTTCGGACTGAATGCATCTGTACGGTTGCCAGTCATAATTTTAAGCTTGACCATCAGGCGAACGTCCTCCAAATAAGCCGGGTCCACGCTTCCAATATCCTTGTAGTTATCCAAGCTGACAAGCTCCTTTGTGATCGGCAGCTTCTCGAGAGCCAAGACTGCCGCCAGCATGCTCGCCATTTCCTCGCGAGTCAGCGGCTGATCAGGCTTGAAGCTATTGCCGCTTACAAAAGTCAAGAGTCCAAGCTCCTGCGCTTTGGCTACCTCGTCGAAATACCACGCGTCGGACATTACATCGACATAGGGAGCTGAGCTGACGGAAGATGTACCGCGTCCTAGCGCCCGAACCAACATGGTGGTGAACTCAGCTCTTGTTACGGCTTGGTCAGGGGCGTACTGACTGTCGCCAACGCCGTCAACAAGYCCTTTTGCTGCGGCTAGCTCTACAAACGATTGGCTCCAATGCTTCTGTACATCGTTGAAGCTCGCCGTATTTTGTGCTACGACGTACACGCTGTTGGAATAAGAACGAATCCTCACAATCCACTCGCCATCAATCTGTTCCTTTGTCGCGGCGACAAATTCAAACTTCTGGGTCGCTTCGTTATACCGGAATGCTCCCCATGGCTCCGGCATGCCCGTCATGTTCTTCGGCATAGGAATTATTCTTATAAGCGCCTTGCTGAACATGTCAGCCATTCCGATGGTTTGCCCTGTCTTGGTGACCACGATGTCCATGTGAAAGTCCACAATCGCGCCCAAGAGTTTGCCGTTCGGCAAGCCGCTCGCAAACGCAGCTTGGTTATCCTTGTTCTTCGACTTGTCGGTCAGCATGATCTTGAAGCTGATATCCTCGGCCTTGAGGTTATTTGCTGCAAGGATGTCCGCTAGGCCAGGAATGAGCGACGCCAAATGGACGGGCACCTGGTAGCTGCCGTAAGGGGCTTTGATCTCAATGATAAACTCGGCGTTTTTGTCTTCCAAGCTAGTTAAACTACTCGCCGGGATGCTGACGAAGGACACGCCGTCCATGGGTGCAAATTCAAGCGTGACGGAGGGCATCGTCGTGTCAATACTATCAGGGTTAAGCGTATGGCTGTTTTGGCCGATGACCGGATTGGTCAGGCTAGGCGCAACCGGAGATGTTGAACCGCCGCCGCTATCGTCGTTGTCGCCACTTATTCGGCTGCTAACAAGCTGCGTCATTACAAAGGTTACCGGTATCATGTTCGTGCCCGATACCGTTACCGTTGCCGTATACGTTCCGGCAGGGAGACCGTCCTTCGCTTTCACCGTAAAGGTCGTGGACGGTGTTCCGTTATTGAGCGTTGTCGTCGCTGGCTGCGTAATCGTAAAGCTGCTGGCGCCCGTCCCGCTCAATGCTGTCGTCAAGCTCGCCAAGTCGCCTGTTCCCGTGCGCGTCACCGTCACCGTTCGAGTCTCCTGCGTCCCCGATGCGTAACCTTCCGTTAGCGCGTTCAGCGTCAAGTTTGATAACGCAGCGATGGTGTACGTCGGCGGTGCGGCGTCAACGACCTGCGTCACCGTAAAGGTCACCGGCGTCATGATTGTAGCCGACACCGTAATGGTTGCCGTATAAGTTCCGGCAGGGAGACCGTCCTTCGATTTCGCCGTAAAGGTCGTGGACGGTGTCCCGCTATTGAGCGTTGTCACCGCTAGCTGCGTGATCGTAAAGCGGCTGGCGTCCGTTCCGCTGAGCGCGGTCGTCAAGCTCGCCAAGTCACCTGTTCCCGTACGATTCACGGTTACCGTCTTCGTTTCCTGCGTCCCCGAAGCGTAACCTTCCGTCAGTACGTTCAGCGTCAAGTTCGACAGTGCGCCGATGGTGTACGTCGGCGGCGCGGGGTCAACGACCTGCGTCACCGTGAAGATCACCGGCGTCATGTTCGTGGCCGACACCGTTACCGTTGCCGTATATGTTCCTGCGGCGAGAACGTCGATTGCTTTCACCGTAAAGGTCGTGGATGGTGTCCCGCTGTTGAGCGTTGTCACCGCTGACTGCGTGATCGTAAAGCGGCTGGCATCCGTCCCGCTGAGCGTGGTCGTCAAGCTCGCCAAGTCGCCAGTTCCCGTGCGTGTCACGGTCACCGTTCGAGTCTCCTGCGCAGCCGATGCGTAACCTTCCGTCAACGCGTTCAGCGTCAAGTTCGACAGTGCGCCGATGGTGTACGTCGGCGGCGGTGCGTCGACAACTTGCGTCACCGTAAAGGTCACCGGCGTCATGTTCGTGGCCGACACCGTTACGGTAGCCGTGTAGGTTCCTGCGACGAGACCGTCGTTCGCTTTCACCGTAAAGGTCGTGGACGGCGTCCCGCTATTGAGCGTTGTCGCCGCTGGTTGCGTAATTGTAAAGCTGCTCGCGTTCGTCCCGCTCAACGCTGTTGCCAGACTCGCCAAGTCGCCAGTTCCCGTGCGTGTCACGGTCACCGTTCGAGTCTCCTGCGCAGCCGATGCGTAACCTTCCGTCAACGCGTTCAGGGTCAAGTCCGACAGCGTGTCGATGGTGTACGTCAGCGGAGCGGGATCCACAACTTGCGTCAACGTAAAGGTCACGGGCGTCATGCTGGTGGCCGATACCGTTACGGTTGCCGAATACGTTCCTGCGGCGAGACCGTCGTTCGCTTTCACCGTAAAGGACGTGGACGGCGTCCCGCTGCCCAGCGTTGTCGCCGCTGGCTGCGTGATCGTAAAGCTGCTCGCGTCCGTCCCGCTAAGCGCGGTCGCCAAGCTCACTAAGTCGCCAGTTCCCGTGCGTATCACGGTCATCGTGCCAGTCTCCTGCGTCCCCGATGCGTAACCTTCGGTCAGCGCGTTCAGTGTCTGGTTCGACAGCGCACCAATAGTGTACGTCGGCGGGATATTAACAACCTGCGTCACCGTAAAGGTCGCCGATGTCATGTTCGTGGCCGACACCGTTACGGTTGCCATATACGTTCCTGCAGGGAGCCCGTCCTTCGCTTTCACCGTGAAGGTCGTGGACGGCGTCCCGCTGCCCAGCGTTGTCGCTGCAGGCTGCGTGACCGTAAAGCTGCTCGCGTTCGTCCCGCTGAGCGCGGTCGCCAAGCTCGCCAAGTTGCCTGTTCCCGTGCGCGTCACCGTCATCGTCTTCGTATCCTGCGTCCCCGATGCGTAACCTTCCGTCAGGGTGTTCAGTGTCTGGTTCGATAGCGCACTGATGGTGTATGTCGGCGTATTGACTACCTGCGTCACCGTAAAGGTCACCGGCGTCAGACTGGTGGCCGACACCGTAACCGTTGCCGAATACGTTCCGGCAGGGAGGCCGTCCTTCGCTTTCACCGTGAAGGTTGTGGACGGCGTCCCACTGTTAAGCGTTGTCGCTGCAGGCTGCGTGACCGTAAAGCTGCTCGCGTTCGTCCCGCTGAGCGCGGTCGCCAGGCTCGCCAAGTTGCCTGTTCCCGTGCGCGTCACCGTCACCGTTTTCGTTTCTTGCGTCCCCGATGCATAACCCGTCGTCAGCGCGTTCAGCGTCTGATTGGACAACGCTCCGATGGTGTAAGTCGGCGGGGGATTCACAACCTGTGTCACCGTAAAGGTCGCCGGCGTCATGCTGGTGGCCGATACCGATACGGTAGCCGTATACGTTCCGGCAGGGAGGCCGTCCTTCGCTTTCACCGTGAAGGTCGTGGAGTGGATCCCGCTATTCAGCGTTGTCGCCGCTGGCTGCGTGATCGTAAAGCTGCTGGCATTTGTTCCGCTTAACGCGGTCGCCAAGCTCGCCAGGTCGCCAGTTCCCGTACGGGTCACCGTTACCGTTTTCGTTCCCTGCGTCCCCGATGCGTAACCCGCTGTCAGCGCGTTCAGCGTCTGATTCGACAATGCACTAATCGTACGCGTCGGAGCACTGACATTCGAAATGGTGATATTATCGAAATTCAAGTTAGATGGCGCAGGATTGCTTACGAAATCCCATGAAATCGTAATCTTAGCTACATTGTTATACGTATACGGAGCACCGCCATTTAATAAATGGCTTAGTTGGTAAGTGGTTTGATTAAGGTCCACGATCCCCGAATTTGTCAGAGTCGTAATATCGTTGTCGTTCGAATCTTTCAAATTTACGGATAGCAAACTAAGATCGGAGGCATCACCAACGGGATCATAAGAGCTTATTCCTAGATCCTTGAATGTAAAAGATCCGGTCGTCGTTCCTTCGGCTTTGATCACAAGAGTGCCGGATGCATTTTCATCTATCTGATTCGCGGACCATAGCTGTGTTCCAGCCACACTAAAACCATTGCTAACAACGAACTTGTCGGAAAAGGTTGCAAGTCCTGAGCCTCCGCTATTATCGGGCCCTACCGTACTGCCGAAGTCATAGGTTCCGTTAGTTAGACCGATAGCAGTTGCATGTACCTTGGTTGCGTGCATAAAAATAACCGCAACAAATAGAACCACAATAAAAATCAAGGGCAGTCGCTGGAATGTTTGTATTTCTTTTTGCACAAAATTTTCCTCCTTTAACCCATTCGAAATCTAGCAAAATTACGAAAAACTTATCTTCATTCCCTGTTAGTTTATACTGAAATTTTACATTTGAAAAGTATTTACATTCCGGATAGTATTTAATTGTTGACGGATTCCCAATATTCAACATATATTTTAATGAGACTTATTTATCCCATGTGAGGAGGAAATTTATGGTTGAGAGTTATCTAGGCGAGATTCGAATGTTCGCAGGCAGTCGCGCTCCCCGAGGCTGGGCATTATGCGACGGTCAATTTCTGCAGATTTCAGGGAACGAGGCGCTGTATACCTTGCTCGGAACAACCTATGGCGGGGACGGGATCAGCACTTTTGGCTTGCCTGATCTTCGGGGAAGAGCACCTGTCCATCAAAGCGGCAGCTTTGCACTGGGCCAATCGGCAGGGCTCGAGGAGGTAGGCTTAACGACAAATGAATTGCCCGCTCATACCCATTACGCTCATGTTCAAACGGCCAAGGGAGAAACGGGGAACCCGGAAAATCAATTTTGGGCTCAGTCGACAACAACTACATATACCTCTATTACAACACCGCCCTCGCCTATGAATGAGTCAGCCGTAGCAGGCAGCGGAGGCAACCTGCCCCACAACAATATGATGCCTTTCACCACGATCTCTTTTATGATCTCAACATGGGGTGTGTTCCCCTCAGAATAATAGTCCGTTTACAAAAAAATTCCCATTCGACATTGAGGAGGAATCAGAATGTCAGAACCCATGTTAGGAGAAATCCGGTTATTTCCGATGAAATTCGCTCCCAAAGGCTGGGCTTTATGCAACGGGCAGCGTCTGGCTGTAAATCAGAATCAAGATCTTTTTTCCTTATTAGGTACAACTTACGGCGGGGATGGCACCATGACTTTTGCTTTGCCCGATTTGCGTGAAAGAGTACCCGTCCACCCTAACGATGCCTTTCACCTAGGGAGAGCAGGCGGTGAAAACGCTCATGCCCTGACGATTCCCGAAATGGCCAGTCATACGCATACCGTTAGGGGGTCTTCGTCAACTGCCTTCACAGGCACGATTACGAACAACTTCTGGGCGAACGCACCCTCTATGTTTAGCAAGACAGCCGATCTGCGTATGAACCCCGCAGCTATAGCCAATAGCGGCGAAAGTCAACCTCACAACAATATGCAGCCCTATTTAGTCCTTAATTACTGTATTGCTTTAGTGGGGATATACCCATCTCGACCTTAGAGGGAGGAATTGTATCATGTCCGACACATATGACGCTTACATAGGAGAAATTCGAATCTTCGCAGGAAATTACGCTCCGGACGGATGGTTGTTCTGCAACGGTCAGGAGGTGCCGATGTCCAAGTACAATAAGTTATACACTGTCATAGGGAATCAATACGGAGGCTCGTTTCCCCAAACATTCGCCCTCCCTAATCTTAGCGGCCGAGTGCCTATCCACCAAGGGCACGGGCCTGGGTTAACTCCGCGCAGCATCAATGATAAGGGCGGGGAACCTACGGTGGGGTTGTCGGTAGAGCAGATACCGAACCATACCCATCAGGCAAATGGTTATGCTAAACCAGGTTCGACAACGGCTGGTTCTGGAAACATATGGGCACAGGGTCCGGAAGCGGGTCGTCCTCCTATTTCGGCCCCCTTTTATTCCCAAACTTCCAATGTATCGATGAACCCGAAGGCCCTCCAGGCTACAGGCGACAACCAGCCTCACAACAATATGCAGGCGTTTCTTGCTTTAAATTTCATCATTTCGGTGGAAGGCGAGTTTCCAAACGCAGACTAAACATATGATTTGGGCTTGAACACAAAAAGAGAGCTGTCCCTTAGTCGATTGCGATGACTTGGGATAGCTCTCTATTGCTTCTAGGGGAGACGGTATTGTTGAAAATTCRTACGGGACACTATGACATCAGCTTGGACAATCCTCTAATAAGCGCATCCGTATTAGTGCCTCCAAACAGAACCGAAAAAATGGTATACCCTTCGTTGAAGGCAATCACTTGCATGGCGATCTGACTAGTATCTTTTTCTCTCGAGATCCATCCTTGCTCCTGTAAGGTCAAGATTAAAGCTTCAATCCCGGCTACCCATTCCCGGTACTTCTGCTTTAGCTTGGCCTGTATTTCCGGTAGATGTTTCGTTTGTTGGTAGAAGTCAACCAGCACCACAATCCAGTTATGGATCCCCTTCAACATCTGTCCAAGCCGTGTTAACGTAATTATGAGCACTTCTTCCAACGTCATGTTGGCCGGGCTAAATTCTTTGGGAATGTTCGTCCAGCCGTTCGTGATCTGCATCTGGTAATCCAGAATATGTAGAAACAGTTGCTCCTTGCTCTCGAAATGACCGTAAAACGCGCCCTTCGTATGTCCGGTACGCGCCACGATATCCCCAAGTGTCGTAGCGGCGTATCCCTTTTCCGCAAAACAAGTCATGCCTGCTTCGATCAGGAGTTGATAGGTTGCTTCTCGTTTTAGTTGGAATTTATTTTTCTTCAAATTTACCACTCCTTGCCATGAATCCGTAGGTAGTATTCGCATGCTAGAAGAAATAGCCTCTTCGATGAGAGGCTTAGGCTCTATTATAGCAATAATCGTTAAATCTTACGATGTTGATTTGACAAACAAAAAAACACTCCGAATCATTTCAAGGAATCCCATAGCGTTCTTTCTCGTCAATAAAGCCCCTACGCTCCAGGGCGTCCATAAAAGAAATAGCTATCCGAAGGTGGCATTTCTTTTTATGGAGCCTAGGGGGATGTATGAATCTTGATTATATGGCTGACGAAGCCAACTCGACGAAGCTGATCGCAGCGGTAGATTCAGACGCCGTTTTCCAACCCCACAAAGTGACGGTAAGCTTCGAAGTATACTCCGAGTACTTTGCGGGGACCCCAAAGTGAACGCTTCGCTTCCTGCGCGCGGGACGTACCCCTGACCTCATCGCTGCCAGCGATGCGCTCTCCCACTTTGGTTAGTTTCACTGCCCCGAACCATCTGCAAGGGTTTCAATGTCCTTTGCTGAGGTTCTTTTTTCAGTAAGAAAGTAAAGGAAAGCTAAAAGCGGCACTATAACTCCAATTAGAGATGTGAAACTCCAGCCGCCATTGGCATAAGACCAAACGCCCAAAGATGAGCCAATTGCTCCACCAATGAAGAATATGGACATGAAAAGCCCGTTCAAACGGCCTCTTGCTTCACTCCCCAATGAATAAATCGCACGTTGTCCAAGCACAAGATTTCCCGATACAGACATATCCAGAATAATAGCGGCCAGAACGAGCAGTGCGAGAGCCGTTGTTGAATTGCCTTGAAAAAGATATGCCAGCAAAAAAGACAAGGATGCAATAATCATTGCCAGTCCAGTCAAAAATCCGGTCCAGCCTTTATCCGCTAGTCTTCCAGTAATCGGGGCTGCTATTGCGCCTCCCACACCTGCTAAAGCAAACAATGCGATGCCTTGCTGGGACATTCCGAAATCATCCGCCAACCGTAAAGGAACAACAGTCCAAAAGAGGCTGAAGGCCCCAAATAAACAGGCTTGATAAAGGGCCCGGCGGCGCAATACAGGCGTTTGTTTTATAAGGGCGACTAATGAGACAATTAATTTACTGTAGTTTAACGTAGGCGAAGGCTTGCGCTCAGGGAGAATACGCGACAACAGAACCGTCAATAGAGTGGTAACAGTCGCCGACAAAGCAAATACGGCTTGCCATCCCCAAAGGCTGGTTATAAAGCTCGCCACCGGCCGGGCAAACATAATTCCGAGCAAGAGTCCGCTCATCACGTTTCCAACCACGCGGCCGCGCTGCTCTTCAGACGACAAATAGGTAGCGTAGGGAACCAGTATTTGGGCTACCACGGATCCCAGTCCAATAAAGAGGGACGCAGTCAGGAACAGCGTTGCATTGGGGGCGAATGTTGCCGCAAGCAATGCACCTACCACAACAATTAGAGATACGACTGCGAGGCGCCGATTTTCAATAATGTCACTGAGCGGTACGATAAACAACAGCCCTGCAACATAACCGATTTGAGTTAATGTGACAATTAATCCTGCTGCTGCGGAGGAAAGACCCGTAGCGGCACTGATCGGTCCTACCAGGGGTTGAGCATAATAAAGATTGGCAACGATAAGTCCGCATGCGGACGCTAACAGAAGCATAATCCAACTTGAAATGGGTTTAACTTGGGCGGCTTGTTTCGGTTTCATTAGTAATCCTCCTCGTTTTTAAATAATGAACTTTTAGTTCAGTAATTGACTATATAATATACTGAACGTATGGTTTTGTAAATAGCTATTTTGGCTTTTTATTTTCGTCGATTATTTAGTATAATGAACGTATAGTTTTTTATGTAAAGGGGAGGATTCGAGTGAATGCCAAAAGAGGGCGTCCACGTAATGTTGAAACTCAGAAGTCTATCCTTTCTGCTTCCTATGATTTGTTGTTGGAAAATGGCTTTGGAGCGGTCACTGTAGAAAAAATTGCTGAGCGTGCCGGGGTTAGTAAAACCACTATTTATAAATGGTGGCCCAACAAAGCAGCCGTTGTTATGGACGGCTTCCTGTCTGCTGCCTCGGCAAGACTGCCGTTACCCGACACAGGTTCAGTATTCAATGATATACTCATTCATGCCACTAATTTAGCACGGTTTTTGACTAGTCGGGAAGGCGAAATTATTAAGGAGCTGATTGGTGAAGGGCAATTTGACTCAGGACTGGCGGAGGCATACCGGACCAGATACTTCGATCCCCGTCGGCTTGAGGCCAGGCAGCTTATGGAACGGGGGATTCAGCGAGGGGAATTGAAGGAAAATCTCGATATCGAATTAAGCATTGACCTCATCTACGGGCCGATTTTCTATAGATTACTAGTAATAGGTGAAGATTTGGATGATGTTTATGTTGAAAATTTAGTGGAATATGCTTTTACAGGAATTAAATCAGATTGAATCTACGAAAAACGAAACAACGGGGCTATCCAAAAGCGATTTTTGCAGCTTTTGAATACCCCTATTGTTTTAAGATTTCTTATCGTACGATGAGACGAAGCCAATTCGACGAAGCAGATCGCATCGGTAGATTCAGCCGCCATGCTCGTCCGTTTTGTTCCGTCCGCGCGGGACGTACCCCAGGGGTTCAATCCCCAATCTGACATAATAAGAAAAAGCCACCCGAAGGTGGCTTTCTTATTATGGAGCCTAGGGGGATGTATGAATCTTGATTTAATGGCTAACGAAGCTAACTCGACGAAGCAGTTCTTAGCGGTGGATTCAGACGCCGTGCTCGTCCGCTTCGCTTCCTGCGTGCGGGACGTACCCCTTGCAGGTGTCGCTCCCCTTAATGGCTCAAAAAAACACCGTAACCAAGTTGGTTACGGTGTTTTGTATGGAGCCTAGGGGGATGTATGAATCTTGATTATATGGCTAACGAAGCTAACTCGACGAAGCAGTTCTTAGCGGTGGATTCAGACGCCGTGCTCGTCCGCTTCGCTTCCTGCGCGCGGGACGTACCCCTTGCAGGGGTTCGCTCCGTGCACAGGGGGATGTATGAATCTTGATTATATGGCTAACGAAGCTAACTCGACGAAGCAGTTCTTAGCGGTAGATTCAGACGCCGTGCTCCTCCACTTTGTTCCGTCCGCGCGGGACGACCCCCTTGCAGGAGTTCGCTCCCCCAAACGCTCCCAAAAAAACACCGTAACCTATAGGTTACGGTGTTTTGATATGGAGCCTAGGGGGATCGAACCCCTGACCTCATCGCTGCCAGCGATGCGCTCTCCCAGCTGAGCTAAGGCCCCTCGAAGTGACTTTTTACATTATACAATGGAGCATCGCAAGAATGCAAGAAGCTCGTCCAAAGTCGCGCGATTCGGAATAATCGGAGTAATGATGGCCCCGAAGAAGATGGAGTAAGGCATTAACTGGAAAACCTCCCGTTAAAATGAACAATATAGGCAAACTCGGTCGAATAACAGGAAAACCTCCCTGTAATTTTGACAATATCAGACGAAAGCAGGTTTATGTCTGATATTAGATGGAGCTTTTCCAGTTAAAGCTGATTATTTCAATATTCAGGCCAAATTAACGGGAGGAATTCCATCTAATTATTACAAACTGGAGAAGATGGTGCGCTTCTCCAATAGGAGGGAGGGCCGAAGAGCAAACCCGAAGAGAAAAACCGAAGATCAAAACCAAAAACCAAAACCAAAAACCAAAGACCAAAGACCAAAAACCAAAACAAAGGGAGCTTGGCGAACTACGCCAAACTCCCTTTACAAAACCGTGAATTAAACCTTCATAACTCCGCCCGTGCTGGCCGAGGTAACGAGCTTGGAATAGCGGGCAAGGTAGCCCGTCTTCACCTTAGGCTCGAAGCCTTTCCAGTTCGCACGACGGCGTTCCATCTCTTCATCGCTGATCTGCAGCTCGATCTTACGGCCGACCAGATCAAGATCAATGATGTCGCCATCTTCGACGAAGGCGATAGGACCGCCCTCAGCGGCTTCCGGCGAGATGTGGCCAATGCTGATACCACGCGACGCGCCGGAGAAGCGGCCATCGGTGATCAGCCCGACCTTGGCACCCAAGCCCATGCCGACGATCTGCGATGTTGGGGCGAGCATTTCTGGCATCCCAGGGCCACCCTTAGGCCCCTCGTATCGGATGACCACGACGTGGCCTTCCTTAACCTTGCCATTGGCAATACCGGATAAGGCTTCTTCCTGCGATTCAAAGCAGATCGCTGGACCAACGTGACGACCGCCAACGGACTTGTCGACCGCGCCGACTTTTATAATCGAGCCTTGAGGCGCCAGGTTGCCGAATAGTACGGCCAGGCCGCCTTGTTCACTATGCGGATTGTCAATCGTACGGATAACATCGGTGTTCAATATGTCGCAGCCGGCTACATTCTCGCGCAGTGTCTTGCCTGTCGCTGTGATGCAATCCCCATTCAGGGCACCTGGTTTCTTGAACAGCTCGTTAATGATGGCGGAAACGCCGCCAGCGTTGTGAACATCTTCAATATGGTAATCCGAAGCAGGTGCGATCTTCGCAAGATGAGGCACGCGAGCTGCTACTTCATTAATACGTTCTACCGGATATTCGAAGCCGGCTTCATGAGCCAGGGCCAGTGTGTGAAGGACGGTGTTCGTCGAACCGCCCATCGCCATATCGAGAGCAAATGCATTATCAATCGCTTCGATCGTGACGATATCGCGAGGTTTGATGTCTTGCTTGATCAATTCCATCAATTGAGCAGCCGATTTCTTCACGAAATCGCGACGTTCAGGCGCGATGGCGAGAATCGTACCATTCCCAGGAAGGGCGAGACCAAGACCTTCAGCCAGACAGTTCATGGAGTTGGCCGTGAACATACCGGAACAAGATCCGCAAGTTGGACAACCGTATTGCTCTAGTTCGAGCAGTCCTTTATCGTCCAATTTACCTGCTTGATAGGCGCCTACACCTTCGAATACGGAGGAGAGGGAGATTGATTTACCCGTGCTGTCTTTACCAGCTTTCATAGGGCCGCCGCTGACGAATACGGTAGGAATGTTGACGCGTAACGCGCCCATCATCATTCCAGGTGTGATCTTATCACAGTTCGGAATGCACACCATGCCGTCGAACCAGTGAGCCGCAACCATCGTTTCTACAGAATCGGCGATAATCTCGCGGCTAGGCAGCGAATAACGCATCCCGATATGGCCCATGGCGATCCCGTCATCGACACCAATCGTATTGAACTCGAACGGCACGCCGCCCGCTTCACGGATGGCTTCCTTCACGAGCTTACCGAACTCTTGCAAATGCACGTGACCTGGGACAATATCAATGTATGAATTGCAGACGGCGATAAACGGCTTGCCGAAATCTTCCTCTTTGACCCCTGCGGCACGAAGCAAGCTACGGTGCGGTGCACGATCAAAGCCTTTTTTGATCATATCGGATCTCATCTTGGACTTAGACATCTCTCTGTTCCTCCCAAAGCGTTGTAATATACCTTTTATACTAACGAAATTCCACCTATCTGACAAGTGAACATCTCATCCAACTCACTAGCTAATCGATCCGCCAATTGAACATTCATTAAGCAGCGGTTTTCAAAATCGGTATAATGAGGGAAAGAGATAAACAAGTAGCGGAGAAGGAGCAAAGTAACCATGACATCTACATTAACAGGCGTCATATTGGCAGGTGGGCAAAATCGCAGAATGGGCGGGGAGCCAAAAGGATTGATCACGATAGCAGGAGAACCGATGGTGGCGAGACTCGTCCGACGTATGAGTCCTGTCTGCAACGAGATCATCGTCGTAGCGAATGATCCTCAGTTGTACCGTATGCACATACCGGCTGATGTGCGCATCATACCGGATAGGACTGCACTTGCAGGGCCGCTAGGCGGCATGGAGGCGGCTTGCGACAGCGCACAGGGGAGTAACATGTGGATCGTAGGTTGTGATATGCCCTATGTATCCGATCTGGCGGCAATGCTAATGATGCAGCAGCTCCTGCAACAAGACGATCTCGATGCAGTCCTACCGGTAATCGGTGGTAAGATACATCCGCTACATGGTCTATATAGGAGTAGAGTGGAACGTACGATTGCAATGTTATTGAGGGAGCAGCAACTACGTGTGATGGGATTGTTCGAGCATATCCGATGGGAACGAATGGAGGAAGATGCTTTCCAGCAAGCTGGTATTGCACTGGACTTCGTAACGAACGTGAACACTCCGGAGGAATGGCGGAGAATACAGGCATTGGAGTAGAGGAGTAAGGGGCAGACAAATATCGATAAAATTCTCAGATGGCTACAGACGCAAACGGAGAACGACGAACGAATACTTTTTGTAACATATTAAGTACTTTACACGTCTAGGACGTTAGGCAAGAGGCCAAGGGGCCATATCCAATCTCCACTCCGGGAGGGTATTATCAATGCCGTATTTTATTGGCTATAAAGGAAAAAAGCTCGGTCCTGCACTATCCAAAATCGATGCCGAAGAAAAGCTGGCCACGCTCAGTCGCTGCTTCAATCAATTGGAAATCATCAAAGAGGCGAGCGTAGCAACACAAGACAAGAAGAAACGTCTCATTACTATGGAAGTAACTGTACCTCCGTTCATTCGTCCCACTTTCGAGAATACCCTTTATTCAGAGCGTAGATGAAAATACCGATAATAACTATGGTCATAATGCCCAGAAGCACCCATATGCCTACCATGTTGAAATCCCTGCCTTCATCAAATTAAGTTCACCTTCACTATACACGATACACGAATATCGGACAAACATGCATGTGCGTATATTCGTGGGTCATTTGGGGAAAAAGATGGATAGGCCAACATGCAGCAGGAGAAGCAAATGGACAAAAAGACGTATTATGTATCGGTACAGGCAGGGGATGTTCTGGAAGATCCGGAAGCCGCCGCATTCGAGTTCGAGATTGTAGCAACGGATAATGAAGTGGCGCGGCTGCAGGATATGATGGATGAATGGTCGCAAGACGACAGTCATTCTGTAAGCTCCATGTTCAGTTATATGGGCAACGAGCATCTAGACGATGTTCAGGTTGATGAGTACGATGCTGGACTGATTAAGATTTACCGATTCATCCACGAACTCGGCACAGCGCCAACGAAGCAGCATATTGAGAGTATGCATGTTCTGAACGATTAATGTACAAATAGGAATAAGCTTCGAACGCCCCACATCACCTTGTGGGGTTTTTTTGCTGATTCAGAATGATTAACTTCGCTGATTGTTCATCGTCTCAGCAAACGCACGGCGTCAAGGACGCCGTTAGGTGTTTATCCTTGCCATGCGGCTGCTGTTTCTTGACGATGAACCCGCAGGGGGATAAACTGGACAGTAGAACAATGAATCGAGTAAGGACAGAAGGTGAACATAGTGAGTTGGACCAGCTTGATGCCTTTGGCGGCCAAGGTCGACATGAAGGATGTTGGCGAAGCCATGTACTTCGTGCTAGTAGTGATCATAGCCTTTATCATACTGATGTTTTGGGCGAAGAGGAAGAATAAGAAACGGACAAGAAAGTAGGAATCGACGCGAATGTACTACGTGAATGTGGAACAGATCGAGCTTAGGATTGCGGTTATTCCCACTCTAATTGAGGCGTGCGGGGAGTTGGCACAGCAAGCGGCAAGGTCTGATGGCAGCGCTTCTGGACGGCCATTGCCGTTGTTGGCGAGACTAGCGCAGGAGCGGGTGCTGCACTTGGCAATTGAGCTGGTTACCGATGTGGGAAGCTTACTCATTGACGGATTTCTGCTGAGAGATGCGAGCAGTTATGAAGATATTATCGAGATATTGCGAGTAGAGGATGTATTCCCGGAAGAGGTCGTCACGCCACTAATGGAACTGGTCCGCCTGCGGAAGCAGCTTGTTCAGGACTATATGACCGTGGAAGGTTCGGGACTTCATTCGTTGATCGAGCAATTGCCCGTTCTACTCCCGGCATTCGAATCTTGTATACGAGCATTCATGGCTAAGGAACTCGGGCAATCCACTTAATTGAACAATAGACGGCCAGTATAACAGACTACAGAGTAGGAGGCAGATGAACATGGAGCAGGAATCCTCCACACGGAAGACGATCATGACGATGCTGAAGACAGACGCGCCGCTGCATGTCGGAGAGATGGCGAGACGTCTCGGCATTACGGAAATGGCAGTCAGACGCCATCTCCATACGTTGGAACGCGATGGTCTGATCGAGTCTACACTCGTCCGTCAACCGATGGGTCGTCCTATGCATGTTTATCGACTTACGGAATCCGCTGACGATCTATTTCCCAAGAACTATCATCTCCTCGCGCTCGACTTACTAACCGAGCTGTCGGAAGACGAGGGGGAGGAGCGGATTGATCGTCTCTTCGAGAAACGGCGCGATAAACTGCTGAACAAATATGCCAAGTCGATGGAAGGGAAGCCTCTGGATGCCAAAGTAGCGGCGCTGGCGGAAATTCAAAATGCGAACGGGTATATGGTCGAATGGGAAGAGACGTCGACGGGTGCATACAAACTGGAAGAGTACAATTGTCCGATCGCGCAGGTTGCCCGTCAATTCAATCAGGCTTGCCGTTGCGAGCTGCAATTGTTCGAGAGGCTGCTCGGAGCAGACGTGGAACGAACCGAATGTCTAGCCAAGGGCGGCGGAAAGTGCGTGTACGTTATCCAATCCATCCAGTAACACCGGAATGAAGCATCAAGTAGAAGAAAACATCCCAGCTCCGACCGTTACCGGTTTGGAACAGGGATGCTCGTCTCGCTAATGCTGGTTAGTTGCGCAGTTGAATGGTTTGTTCTGTCAAGGCTCGTGCCTTGTCTGTCAGCCACTCGAAATTGCCAGCTTCGATCTGCTGCAGATTGATAACTGATCCTCCAATGCCTACTCCGTGGCACCCGATTCGTATGAACTCCTGAATGTTATCCGCGCTTACCCCACCTACTGCAATCATAGGAATGTGGCTTAACGGCCCTTGAAGTTCTTTCAGATAACCGATGCCCAGGCTGGCGCTTGGGAATATTTTGACTGCAGTCGCACCAGCTTTCCATGCCCGAACAATCTCGCTTGGCGTCATGGCTCCCGGATAGATCGGAACGCCTGCGTCTGCACAATAGCGAATCACGTCTTCGTCTGTGTTGGGCGTAACGATGAAGGAAGCACCGGCTTGCAGGGCGGTCTTCGCATCATCCAGATCCAGCACAGTTCCTGCTCCGATGAACATGCGGTCTCCAATTTGCTGCTGCAGCTCGCGGATCATATCTGGGGCTCCAGCTGTATTCAACGTCACCTCCATGACCGTTATGCCGCCTGTTAACAAGGCTTCCGCCACCTGATGAATGTGCTGCTTCTGAACACCGCGAATAATCGCAATTATCCGAGTAAGCTCGATCTGCTTCAATCCTTGTTCCTTGTTCACGAATAAGCATCTCCCGTCACAATAGGTTGTCCGTTATTATACCATAAGTTTGCAGAAGACGGAGAATGGCTGTATTTATCTGCGAAAAAGGCCGTACCGCTTGAATGCGCGGAGCTCAAGGACTACAATGAATGGGAACCCTGCGATTGTCACGAGATGGAGGCCTGAGGATGAAGCTCCGACCTATAGCGCTGCCTGCGAGCGGTGTGTATTTGTATGAAAGCAAGCACCAGGAAGGCAATCAGATCGATCCCCATCACCACTCCGTCCATCAGATGCTGTTCGCACTGGAGGGGCAGGGGAAGATTACGGTTGACCGGGCGACTTATGAATTCACGACGGATAATGCCGTGGTGTTGACGCCGCAGTCCAATCATTCCATCGTATCTGATACAAGACTGACCTTGCTCGTATTGGCTTTCGATAGCAGTGTGCTTGATGCATCAGGTAGAATCGAGCTGCTGGATCATTCTTTTCCCCAGTCCGCCTATATGCAATTAAACGGATTCATCGCGAGTGAATTGCGACAGCTGCTGCGTAAAATGTTGTTCGAGCAGTCCCGCGTAACTCCGCTAGGCAACTGGGCGATGCGCATCTACTTGCTAGAAATGTTGCTGCTGCTGGCCAGGTCAAAGAATCCGGTGCCTGTCAGCGACTCGAACCAATTGCGCGCCGAACGAATCCGTTCTTATATAGACAGCAACTATTATGAGCCTCTGCAGGCCGGAGATCTAGGGTCCAAGCTGGGAATAAGCGCCCGGCATGTCAATCAAATATTCAAGGATCAATATCAGCTAACACCGACACAATACTTAACCGATGTACGCATGCAGGTGGCCCAGAAGTTGCTGCAGGAAACCGATAAGGACATCGTGTCCGTCTGCTTCGAGGTGGGGTATGAGAATTTGTCAACGTTTTATCGGACGTTCAAGGGTGTTGTGAATATGTCTCCGAATCAGTACCGCAAGGTTTATAAAGGTCATGACGCAGAAACAATACAGATAGATACCGAAAGGGACGAGGAACTGGATGATGAGTAATAATAGCGAACAGAGCGAACAAGTTAAGCAGAACGGACAAGAAGGTCAGGCGACATCGAGCGAACGGATCAAGCTGACTTCCTATTCGACCAAGGGCGGGTGTGGTTGTAAGATAGGACCGGCGGACTTGTCGCAAGTGCTGCGATCGCTTCCTCCCGGCGTGCCGAATGCGAATCTGCTCGTGGGCCTAGATACAAGCGACGATGCTGGTGTGTACAAGCTAACCGATGAGCTGGCACTCGTCCAGACGGTCGATTTCTTCACGCCCATCGTCGATGACCCGTATTCATTCGGGCAAGTAGCGGCTGCTAATGCGCTAAGCGATGTATACGCGATGGGCGGGAAACCGCTCACGGTGCTGAACATCGTAGCGTTCCCGATTCATACGCTGGACAAGTCTGTGCTGGCCGACATTTTGCGTGGGGCGGGCGACAAGGTGAGAGAAGCAGGCGCCACGCTCGTAGGCGGACATTCGATCGACGATAAGGAGCCGAAGTTCGGGCTCGCCGTGACCGGAACGGTTCATCCGGACCGGGTACGCACGAATGCCGGAGCGCAGCCGGGCGATCAGCTGATCTTGACCAAGCCGATCGGCGTCGGTATTCTGACGACGTCGATCAAGAAAGATCAGCTGAGCGAGGCTGAAGTCTCCCGCGTCACAAGCGTCATGACGACGCTGAACAAGACGGCGGCGGAGACGATGGAGCCCTTCGATGTGCACGGCTGCACCGACGTGACCGGCTTCGGCCTGCTCGGACACGCATCCGAGATGGCCAAGGGCAGCGGCGTCGGCTTGCGCATCTACGCGAAGCGCGTGCCGTTCTTGCCCCGCGTGCGTGAGCTCGCGGAGGCGGGTTTCGTGCCGGGCGGCACGAAGAGCAACTTCGCCCACCTTGAGGGCAGCGTCACGTTCGACGCATCCATGGACCAGATTGGTCAATGGATGCTGTGTGACGCGGTCACTTCGGGGGGCTTGCTCATCGCAGTCGCGCCCGGGCAGGCGGCGGCGCTGCTCGCCGCGTTGCTTGCAGCCGGCGTCGAGGCCGCCGCGATCGGCGAAGCCGTCGGCGAGCACGCCGGCCACATCCGCGTGCTCGACGCCGAGTAGGCCCGGCTCGTAGCAAGGCGCATGGTGCTTCGCACGTTGCATGTCGCCAGCCGCCGCCTGCTTCGCCGCAGTCAACCTGAAAGGATTTGTGAAGCAAATGGTTCACGATATAAGCATAGATCAATTAGTGCAACAGCATAGGGCCGGAGAACTCACATTGATTGATGTTCGATCTCCGTCTGAGTATGCGGACTCCACCATTCCTGGCAGTCTGAATATCCCGCTCTTCGACGACGAAGAACGAGCGGAGATTGGTACCCTGTATAAGCAAGTCAGCATTCAGGCGGCCAAGGACAGAGGGCTTGAAGTCGTGTCCGCCAAGCTGCCGCAATTCATCAAGCAATTCGCCGCGATTCCTGGCCGTAAGGCCGTATTCTGCTGGCGCGGGGGCATGCGCAGCAAGACGACGGCGACGTTGTTGTCGCTGATGGATATACGAGCACTTCGTCTGCAGGGTGGGTATCGGGAGTTCCGCAAGTGGGTTGTGGCGACGTTGGAGCAATTCGAATTCAAGCCGCACGCTGTCGTCATCAACGGTTACACCGGCTCAGGCAAGACTAGCTTGCTTCAACGTCTCGAGCAGGCAGGATACCCAGTGCTAGACCTGGAGAGCATGGCCGCCCATCGCGGGTCTGTCTTCGGCCAGGTAGGACTACGTCCTAACAACCAAAAAACATTCGAAGCGCTCCTCGCTCTTCGGCTGCAGGAACTGAACGATCAGCCTTACGTCCTTATGGAAGCGGAGAGCAAACGGATCGGCAAAGTGTTCATTCCGGCATTTCTCATGGCCGCTAAGTCGAAAGGGTCTCACCTGTTTCTGGACGTTCCAATGTTCCGCAGGGTGGAGCACATTATTGAGGAGTATGACCCGCAGTCGCACAAGCAGGATTGTCTGGATGCATTCACCCTGATCAAGAAACGCATTCATACGCCGGTCGCAGCGGAGATTGAAGGTCATCTGCAAGATGGGCGGTTCGCAGAAGCTGTAGCTCTGCTACTCGCCTACTATTACGATCCTCGCTACGAACATTCAGCTGACCAGTATGAGCAGGAGAGAGTAGTTTGCCGCGCGGACACGATGGATGAAGCATTAGATGCTGTGCTCGTGCACATTCGTGAACGCTTTCCAGTAGGAAGCTAGTTTCATACGTAAGCGTTTCACAGCAGGAGCTGGACTGGAATTGACAGTCCAGCTCATTTTTTTTGCCTAATGTTGTGTCAAAATGGGCGCTACCGACTTATAATAGAAGTAAGAAATGGGCATTCGTCTAGAAAGCAAGAAGCACACAAGTTGAACCAATTGCATATCGAAACCGCCGAGGTGAGGGAAGCGTATGATTTGGCAAATTAGTATTGCATGTATAGCAGCAGCATTTATAGCACTCGTCTGGTTTCTAATCGCCGCCTTGCAAACCGCCCGCACTTCCATGAAGCAGATGAATCAGTCGATGGAGCGGATCGAACTCCGATTGGATGAATTGTCTGCGGAAACTGTCAAGACTATGCAGGCTGCACAGCTGGTTACAGAAGACGTTCACGGCAAGATGCGGGCGTTGGATTCCTTGTTCCAGTCTATTGGCCAGGTGGGAGAATCCGTTCAGCAGGTGACAAGCTCTGTCAAGCAAGTATCTGCAACGGTATCCCAATCGGTGAAGCAAGCGGGTCAGACGGTCCAAGGCGGTCAACCAAGAATTGCCGAAGCAATCGAATGGGCGGCATGGGGCTTTCAGGTATGGCAAAAGTGGCAGCAACGCAAACAGCAGAAGACGAACCAACCCAAACCTACGATGGAAAGGGATGATCCCAATGTCGGATCCTAATAAGAATGGTAGAGGCAAGGATTTCATAATAGGAGCCGTAATCGGCAGTGTTCTAGGGGCGGTAACCGCCCTCCTGCTTGCCCCGAAGTCGGGTAAGGAACTCAGAGCTGATTTGTCGGAGCAAGTATCGAACGTGAGCGAGAAGACACAGCACTTCGCAAGCAGCCTAGGCAGCAAAACTCAAGAACTCGCCAAGCAAGTATCGCTGCATACGGGGGATTGGGTGCAAAAGGCCAAGGAAGCAGCAGGAAGCATGAGCGACGAGGTACGTGCCTGGAAAGAAGCGCGCCATGAAGTCGCCGCAACCAGCGAAGAAATCATGCCAGCCGATGCCGAAGTATTGCTTCCAAAGTCCAACAAACCGCTGTAAAAGTAAACAAAAACGCTCTAGGGCTGCGCCTTAGAGCGTTTTTGTAATCGATTCAGAAAGTATATCTTCGCTGATTGTTCATCGTCTCGGTAAACGCACGGCGTCAAAGGACGCCGATAGGCGTTTTTCCTTGTCTTCCAGAACGGTTCCCTCTACCACTTGGAAGGATCAATCTTACTAATATCGAGACCTTCCCATACGTTCTTGATCTGCACCGTCTCGGGATGCTCGAAGACGAGGAAGGCAGTGGGCAGGTAGCGCTCGCCATAAGGGCTGGCCGGCTTGTTAATTATCTGGTTGTCGTGGACAAGCACAGTCGAAGATCCGCCGTCTAGGTTGGCAGCGATGATAGCACCATGCTCCAGGAAGATTTGCTGAATATCGAACAGTGTCGCCCCGATGCTATGAGTCTGCCGACCGTCGATGATGGCGAACATGATTGTCCCATCTTCCTTCTGGGCCATGCAAGTACGTGGAGCGATGCCCCAGCCGTCGGCCTGATTCTTGATCAGACCTTTGCCGTCGACAATAAACTTGGGCGAGAACGTTACCGCTTCCTTCACACCCATGGCAAGCAGTTCCTTAGGCTTGTATCGGCCGGCCACCATGCGCCCGTCTTTATCGATCCCAACAATCTGGGTCGGAGTGTCGTTGTCGCCGTCATTGTAATACACTTTGCCATTCGCTATGACGAGTCCGGTCGGCTGGAAGCCGTTTCCTTCCCAGTTCGGATCGACGAAGCCACCAGCGTTGATGCCAAGCACTGCGCCGGTCCGCTTGACCATACTGGACACTTTCTCGCCTTTGCCGACTCGTTCTGGAACAGCGAGACGAATCTTCTTGGGATCGGAGATCGATACCAGGTATCCGCTGAATTTGGCGCCCTTGATCGGTTCGATCTCGATCAGCTTCTTCTCCTGCTTCACAAGCTCAACTACGGTCGGGACATGAACGGGGATTGTACTCGGTACATCCGCCATCTGTTCGAACTGCTTCGTATATTTCGCGACTTGATTCTCCAGACCTTTATTGCCTATCAAATACTTGGCCCAATGGCGGTGCTGGGTTGTAATCAGCGTATCGGCCATCATGTAGCGGAATTGTGTGCCTGATGATGTGAGAAAGAACCAGCCGTTAAACAATAATCCTAGAAAAAAAATCGAAAGAAAGAAAATTCCGATACGTCGACCCCAGCTACGTTTCCGCTTGAGCTTCGTTTTGCGCGATCGCTGCAGTCCGGTAGCGTTCCCCTTCTCAACCTTGGTATCCATCGATGACGTTCCTTTCATTCCAACGTATGCCTTCGTGTGTTCGATTGTACATTATTGCCGCAATGTTATAGACGGATTCGGAATAGAAAAGTTTCAAATCGTCGCTTCCCAAAAAATACGATCTTCTTGAAGCAACTGCTGAAACTGCTCGGCTGGCAGTGGTTTGCTGAAGAAATATCCCTGTATTTCAAGACAGCCGTGCTCCTGTAGAAAAGCCAACTGTTCTGCCGTTTCGACGCCTTCTGCCAACGTACGAATGTTCAAGCGTTTGGACATGGCGATAAGGGCAGTGACGATTGCTGCACTTTCTTCATCTGTATTCACTTCGTGGATGAACGATTTATCAATCTTCAACGTATGGACGCGGAACCGCTTCAAGTAACTAAGGGAAGAATAGCCAGTGCCGAAGTCATCGATCGAGATGGCGACACCAAGCTCCCGCAATTCATTGATCGTGCCGATGACATGGGTGACATGGGTCATGGCTACATTCTCTGTAATCTCCAAGCATAGCATGTTGGGGCTCAGGTTGACGTTGGTTAATGCATGACGAACCGTCTGGACGAAATCAGGTTGTTGAAACTGCTTAACCGATATGTTGACGGAGACAACTACCGGAGGGAGCCCCTGCAATTGCCATTCCTTGTTCTGTCGACAAGCTTCTTCCAGCACCCATGTGCCGATCGGAACGATGAGCCCGGTCTCTTCAGCCAATGGAATGAATTCCATTGGTGAGATCAGGCCGCGCTTCGGATGCATCCATCGGATGAGGGATTCCATGCCGGTCATGCGGCCCGAAGCCAAATCGATGATGGGCTGATAATGCAGGACGATCTCACACCGTTCCACCGCCTTGCGGAGATCGGATTCCAGATTCAACCGATCAAGCGACCGTTCGTTATGTTTGGGACTGTAGAAGCTGAACGTATTACCGCCGCGTCCTTTGGCCCTGTACATCGCGGAATCCGCGAATTTCAGCAATGTATCTGCGTCTGTGCCGTCGCGGGGGTACAGGGCAATACCAATACTCGCTGTATTGTACAGCTCATGATGCGAATACACAAACGGAGTTTGGAACAGCTTCATAATGCGTTCGACCATCTGATGGACGAATTCCAGGCTCGTTACGTTTGGCAGCAGGACGATGAATTCATCACCGCTGAACCGTGCTACTGTGCCTTCCTGGGCGACAAGCGTATCCAATTGGGAAGACCAATGGATCAGCAATTGATCGCCGACATGATGGCCGAGTGTATCGTTGACTACTTTAATTCGATCCAGGTCAAGGAAGAGCACGGCCGATTGATGATTAGCATGCTGAGCCTGTTGGATAGCTACTTCCATTCGTTCTCGCAGCAAGAGTCGGTTCGGCAAGCCCGTCAGCGCATCGTGATAAGCCATCTTCTGTATTTTGGCTTCTGTTCGCATACGTTCAGCGACGATCAGGAAGGTGTTGTAGGAGCGTTGGAAAGTCGAGAGATCGTTGCCCGTTGACGAATCGGTATAGGTGCCTGTCATGTCTTCATCAAGCTGAAGCTCCGGGTTAGACTTTAATAGATGAAGCAGAGCTTGCAAATGCTTGTATTGGGAACGGGCAACAGTAGCGGTTTTGGTCTGGGCGTTCTGGGGATGACCGAGCCATACTTTTCCCTTATCAAGGTCATATTGGGAAATATGATGAATATTGACGAGATTGTTGCGGTCAAGCAACCGGAACCCTTCTTCATACAGCCATTCTTCCAGCGTTTCCAACGAGAAGTTCTGCACAAACATGCTGTCTTGGGTATGAACTCGAAATTCATGCTGGTTAATCCGTTCAATCTTGACAATATCGGTGGAGCGAATATTTTGAATTTCGGTACCTTCCTTGCCTTGTCCAATTATAGGTATTAGTTGCATCAGCAATCAGCTCCGTTTGCAAGGGTAGGTCGGTTCCCAGACATATTTACTAGGCGTACTTGCTACCATTGTACGGTAAAACGATCAGACCCGATAGAATTGATACAAAACGGAGCAGGGTGCTCATGCTAATTAATACCCAATAGGACTCAACGCTGCTATAAAGGAGCTTGCCAATCATCGCTGATGAGTGCGAACAACAGATGATCCTCCCATACGCCGTTGATCTTCAAGTATTTGCGGGCATACCCTTCTTCAGTGAACTTGTTTTTCTGCAACACTCGCACAGATCCCTTGTTATGTGGCATGACGGCGGCTTGAACACGGTGCAATTGCAGGTGTAGGAATGCCGCATCCATGCATAGCTTCACAGCTTCTGTCATGTAGCCGTATCCTTGAAATCGTTCGTCCATCGAATATCCGAGCAGTGCGTTGTGAAACACGCCCCGGATAATGCCGGTCAAGTTAATCTGTCCAATCAACTGATCGGAGGTCTGATGGAATATACCGAACCGATACGCCTGATCAGCGGCAGCCTCGTTCCTTGCTAGTTCAATTGCATCATGTTGGGCGTCTAACGAAAACTGGCTATCCACTTGAAGTGGAGAGAAGGGGGCATGGAAGCAGCGGTTGCTCGCTTTGTAATCATGAAGCGCGACAGCGTGAGATGGCTGTAGCAGTTGCAAGTATATATCAGTGCCCTGCAGACGCGCCGTGGACCTATTATTAGACGAATCAAACATTGATTTGGGTCCAACTCCCTTCTATGATAGGATAGGATAGGATTGTTCGATCTACATATTAGCTTAATGGATTTATATTGACAAGTTGGAAAGGGGAGCCATTCACGTGAAGTGGAGAAAGTTTATTCTGGAGAACGGGCTGCATTTATCCTGGATCATTGCCCTCGTCGCCACACTGGGTAGCTTATATTTCTCGGAGGTGGAAGGGTATTTGCCGTGCAAGCTGTGCTGGTATCAAAGAATTCTGATGTATCCTCAAGTATTGCTGTTAGGGATTGCCTCGGTTCGCAAACAATTGTCCATCTATATGTACGTCTTGCCGATGACACTACTCGGAGCTTGTATATCAACCTATCATTATTTGATGGAAAAAACGGATTGGATTCCGTCCAGCTCCTTCTCCTGCGGAATCGTTCCTTGCGATCTGGAATACATTAATTGGTTCGGATTCGTCACGATTCCGTTTCTTGCCTTGTGCGGGTTCGTTCTCATATCGGTTATCCAGCTTATGGTGTGGAGATACTCCGTACGGTCATCTTCGTAAGTGGGTTTAGATAGGATTTGTTATACGATTTTATGCAGAATGGTGGAGGAATTTCTCCCTATTTGTCGAATCCTAAGTACGGAGGTGATTCCCTTTGAAATCGACAAAATGGATTGTAACTGCAGCACTTCTAACTACTATAGTCATACCGGCTTGCTCCTCGCCTAATGTGTCCATAGAGGGAGCGGGATCAGGCAATTCGAGCCCGACTCCTTCCGCTACACCTATACCGACTATGAAGCCGACAACGACCCCGACACCAACACCGACGCCAACGCCGACCCCGACACCGGAGCCAACCAAGTCTCCCGAGCCAAAGCCGACAGAGAAGCCGGTCGCTCCGAATTTGTCACCAGCTGCGTCACTGAAGAACCCGACTTCAGCCGATTTGAAACCGATCAATTGGTATTACATGAAGAAGAAAAAAGGTGAAGTACCCAACTTTCCTGCTGAAGTGAAATCGTTGACTGCTGACCAGAAGGCGGTGTGGGTAGGAGAAGGCAAGAAAATATATTTGACGATCGATTGTGGCGGAGAGCTGCTGGACTACAAGAAGCTGTTGAAGGCACTCAAGGATAACGATGTCAAGGCTACCTTCTTCCTGACGGGTTACAACCTGAAGAACAACCCGGACTATGTCAAGTTGTTGTTGGAAGAGGGACATATGATCGGTAACCACACGATGACCCACAAGGATTTCAGCACGCTCTCTGACGAGGATGTGAAGAAGGAATTCGCTGAATTCGAACGGCTGTATAAAGGAATTACCGGTAAAGAGATCACGAAGATGTTCCGCTTCCCCTATGGAACGTTCAGCAAGCATCTGCTCAACCTCGTGACCGATCTGGGCTATACGTCTTACTTCTGGTCGACGGCGATGAAGGATTGGGAGCCTCGCGCGAATGGGGCAGAAGATCCGTACAACGACATCATCAACAACCTGCATGACGGCAATATTATATTGATGCATCAGGCTTCCAAGGAAAATATCGATGCGATGGACCGTATTCTGAAGCAGATTAAGAAGGAAGGCTATGAGTTCGCACAAATCAATGATTTGAAAAAATAAGCTGACAGAGATATCCTCCCAGGGCATGCAAGCTCTGGGAGGATTATGATTCTATTAGGAATGTGCCGACACTTCTTTGTAGGAATCGATCGCTTGATGCAGCTTCACTTGCGCCTCCGAATTTGCAGGCAGCGGCCGTTCGGATCTGATCGCCCGGACCACACTGTTCAACACTTGCTCCGGCAAATCTATATCTGGTGTGCTGGCGGTCATGGTCACGATAAGCTGCAGGCCAGGAACGACAAAAATTCTTACTCCCCCTGAACCAGCGGCATAGAAGAACTCGTACTTTTCTCTATTGTTCCTCAACAATCCTTGTGCTAATGGTTTCATCCACCAATAATACCCATAGGCTTGCTTGCTTTTGTTAAACACGAGTCGTTTGGTCAGCGTCTCTCTGATCCATGATCTTGGAATGATCGATTTGCCATCCCACTCGCCTTCCCTCATATACAGTAACCCGATCTTAGCCATATCCCTTGCCGTTAATGCCAAAGCCCAGGCTCCAATGGTAATGCCTTGCGGATCATGATTCCAACTGGTATTGACAATGCCTAGCGGCCCGAATAAGCGGGATGCGGCGTAATCGAACATCGATTGTCCAGTAGTACGCTGTAGCACGGCAGATACCAGATGCGCATCACCGTTGCTGTAGTTAAATTTCGTACCGGGCTTGTACAGACCGGGATGTTGGAGTATGGTACGAACCCAGTCTCCCGAGTACATCATTTCGGTAGAAGATTGTTCGTTCACATTGGTCCATTCCAAGCCTGAGGACATACTCAGCAAATGCCTGATTTTAATATCGGCTCTCAACGGATCATGAGCCAGTTCGGGGAAAAACTCAGCAAGCTTTTGATCCATGCTTCTCAGCTTGAGATCGGACAAGGCGATTCCCGCAAGAGCAGATGTGATGCCTTTGGCTACGGAGCGCATGTCCTGAGGTTCGTTCGCCTGTGTGTTCTCGTTGTAGGCTTCCGCGATCAGATAACCATTGCGGACGATAACGATGCTGTGCACATTGCGATTCTGGAACGCTTGGAATGTATCGGCAATGGTTGCTGAATCGATCCCTTGCGCCTCCGGCGTTGTCGTCTTCCAGCCCTCAGTTGGCCAGTATGTAGCTCTTGAGCGTGAAGATGAGGAGTAGTTCGATACTACGTTAATTCCTCTTGGGATCCTAAGGGACGGGTTACGTTCATTAGTTGCATTCTTTGATTTGTTCACTCCTTATGTGTCCTCCCGAAAAAAATTCTCTCTATAATTTAGTAGGTCAAAGAAATGTTACTCCCGTAACATGAATTCCAAATGAAAGTTAACTGAATGCTGGCTGAAAGTTCGCTGAAAATACGCTTAAAGAAAAAACGACCGTTGGACGGCCGTTTTTGATCAAGCAATACATATAACGTCAAGCGCGGAGTGTGTGAACGTTTGGCAAGCTGGAGTCATATTGTAAACGTAGACCTTACTTTTATCACAGAAGGAAGCGAAACTTCGTGCAGCAAGCCATAGCTATACTTGACTCCGGCGTGGGAGGCTTGACCGTCGTGAGGGAAGTGATGCGCCARCTTCCACAGGAGAAAGTGATTTATTTCGGTGATAYGGCGAGAGCGCCGTATGGACCCCGCAGGGCAGAAGAAGTAATCCTATTCACCCGTCAAATCGTCCAATACTTGATTCAGTTCAATCCCAAGATGGTTGTGATTGCTTGCAATACGGCTACTGCACTTGCCGTACAGGCTATTCGCTCAGCTGTTACAATTCCGGTGCTGGGCGTCATTCATCCCGGAGCACGGGCTGCGATCAAGACGACGCGAAGTGGTAAGGTCGGCGTCATTGGAACAGAGAATACGATCAAGAGTGGCGCGTATCAACAAGCGCTTCAGATGATCTCTCCTACACTTGAAATCGAAAGTCTCGCTTGTCCGCAGCTCGTTCCTATTGTGGAGAGAGGTATGTTTCACAGTGCGGAAGCGTGGGATGCCGTCCAGGATTCGCTGACTCCGCTGCGCGGCAGCTCTATGGACTGTCTCATACTCGGCTGCACCCACTATCCCTTCCTGTCCGAGGCGATCTCGGAAGTGATGGGACCAGGCGTGACGCTGATCAATTCGGCGGAAGAAACTGCCCGGGAGACTAGCGCCATTCTCTATCATCGTGGTCAGCTTGCGACTGCGGAGGAAATTCCATTGCATCAGTTTTTCTGCAGCGGTGATCCTGCAACGTTCCAGCACATCGCGCAGCAATGGCTCGGTCATCATATTGTCGGTTCTCCGGTCGTCTGGCAAGTGACCCAGCTATAGAGCCGGATTTTGCTGTACTTTTCTTGTAAGATCATATTTCCAAGAGAAATCAGAACTCCACTGGTTTCTTTTTTTGTATGACTGTTTGTCCTGTCGCATAAGATCGGGTATCACGATTAAGCAAGGAGGCAGTCCATATGGCCGTGCCTTATGTCATTCAACCTGGAGACACATGGTTTCGTCTAGCCGAACGGATAGGAGTGTCTGTAGAAGAAATGGCGGACATGAATGGCAATATGCATCCTGGTCCGTCTGTCTATTTGGTGCCGGGTCAAGTCGTCTTCGTGCCGTTCGAACCGGCCGAGAGACGATTGCCCGACCGTGCGAAGAAAGACGGCCTGCTGACAGGATCAGGCCCATACGGTTACACGGAGCTCATACGCGACATTCAACTGCTTATGTTACATTATCCGTTCGTACAAGTGGAATGGATCGGCAGAAGCGTGTTGGGCCGTGCGATTCCAGTTATTCGCATCGGCATGGGGCCCTGCGAGATTCATTTCAACGGAGCGTTTCACGCGAATGAATGGATCACCACACCGTTGTTAATGAGATATATAGAGCGGTTTGCAGATGCTGTGCAGCGCGGAGCCGGGCTGTGGGACTTGCATGGAAGGCAGATTCGACAGCTGTACGAACAGGTTTCGTTGTGGATCGTGCCTATGGTCAATCCAGATGGGGTAGAGCTTGTCCATGGCGGAATCTGGACGGGGCACCCGTATGGAGTTAGTTTACTGCAATGGAATAAAGGTAATTTCAACTTCGAAGGGTGGAAGGCGAATATCCGGGGTGTTGACTTGAATGATCAATTCCCGGCTTTCTGGGAAGAAGAGCGGGATCGACGCTTACCTCTAGCGCCGAGTCCGGGCCCGCGCGATTATACGGGAACGGCCCCGCTGACTGAGCCTGAAGCGCAGGCAATGGCACTCTTCACACGGTCACGGAATTTTCAAATCGCGATCGCTTTGCACACACAAGGGGAAGAGATATACTGGAATTACAGGGGGTTCGAGCCTGGCTGCTCCAGATGGATTGCCGAACGGCTGGCACAGGCAGGCGGATACAAACCTGTCAAACTATCGGGAAGTGATGCGGGCTATAAGGATTGGTTCATTCTCCAGTTCCGCCGCCCTGGCTTCACAATTGAATTGGGACAAGGCGTGAATCCGCTCCCCATGGATCAATTCGGTACGATCTATTCGCGAATGGAGCCACAACTGCTCGAAGCGATGCTCGCGGCTAGTGAGCTTTGCCGATCCTAGGCAGGTTGGGGCCGTCCAATCTATCATCATTCTAGTCTCAGGAGGACAACATGCTTAGCTCGTTTGTACGAAAATGCAGATCCGTCTTGTTCACCCTTACCGCATTAACTCTGTTCTACTTCGGGATTCCCTCAACCTCATACGCCAGCGCTAGTGACGGCATGCCCAGTGCTGCCCGGACACTTATGATTGCCGTGTTCGTAGGCGGGGGTATTATTCTCGCCTTGTTCATCGTCTTGGTCTACCTGAGTGGGCGTCGAAACCGTCGATCTTAGTTTTTTCACATATTTCCTCGGTCACTGTCTATGCTAACTGGGAAAGCTAGATCGAATAATATCAAAGCCCGCTTTCTACGCAACCATGCGTTCAAGAAAAGCGGGCTTATGTCAGACAGATGAGGTGGACTATGAAGAAACTGTTGTCGCTGCGGTATTGGTCGCATGTTTTCCGAAGAACATTCCGTTTGCTTGCTTCAAGCAAAGTTCCAGTGGGCGAGAAGCTGCTGCTGCTTGTTCCAGCAATTGTATACTGGATTATGCCAGATGTGCTGCCCTTCATACCGATTGACGATATGGCCGTGACGATGTTGTTGATGAACTGGTTTTCCACGAGGATGGAGAACAAGTATGAGCTATAACACTCAATACTCTTCCGAAGGTAGTCGAATCCATCTCTTCAGATAGCCTTGGTCCATTAGTGCTTTCAAGAGAATAATCAGGATCGGCGATAAGATTAGTCCAGCCACCCCGAACAAGGAGAGGGAGACGATCATGAACGCCAGCATCGTGAATGCGGATACGCCCAAGGAATCACCAGTAATCTTAGGCTCCATGATTTGTCGGACAAGAATCACGACGCCCAACACGACGGATAGCCATATGGCGAGTGTCGTCTTGCCAACGATGAACAAATAGATGATCCATGGGATAAATACGGTTGATACACCGAGCAGTGGCAGAACATCAAAGAAAGCCGCAAGAAGTGATATGGACAATACGTTCTTCACCCCAAGGAGCAGTAGCGACAAAAAGATGATCAGGAATGTGAGCGAGATCAGCTTCAACTGAGCTTTCAAGTAGGTGACGATGCCCTTCAAGACGTTTTCCTTCAAGAAGAAGAAAGCGTTCTTGAACGTACGGGGTGTCTTAGCCGTGGCGAGTCTTTTCCAAGTATCAATCTCGATACTCAGGAAGTAGGCCAGAATGATCCCGATCGAGAAGTTCACGATAAACGACGAGAAGGTCGTCAACTTCGTGAAGATCCAGAACAGAAAATCTTTGGCGAGCAATGCGCCCTTCGTTGTTATCGTTTCTGCGTATTGCTTGGTTTTATCGACGAACTCTGGTGGGAGTGCTTCCAGCTTCGATTGCAAATACGCTGAATTATTCACGATCTGTTCTTGCAGAATGCGAGCATAGTCGGGGATCTTCTGCGACAACGAGTAGATTTGCGCTGTGAATACAGCACCAAGCCCGATAAAGACGCCCAGGATGATAACGATGAACAATAGAGTGGAGATCGCAGTTGCGATCGATTTCTTCAACCCACGTCGGTTCAGGAACTTGGCCAGGGGTTCAATGATCGCGAAGATAAGGAATGCCAGGAAGATAGGTGTGGCAATCCGGTACAAGTAGCTGAAGGCCAGCATGAACAAGTACACGGTCAAAACCATGAGACCGATGTCGAATACTGTTTTGTAATATTTTTTGTAGAAGGAAAGCATGCGTTCACCTCGTTTTAATTAACCCTTGAGGGCTCTCCCACTATTTTACATGGTATAAGGTTTAAGGGCAATTGTGCGGGAGGATTAGACGATGCGTCCAAAACATGATATGATTTTGATGACTTAAGGGACAAGGAGTGGAATATCGACATGAACTGCAAAATTACGCGCAGCGCGGCCAAAGTGCTTTTAAAAGAATTGGCTTTGGAAGAGAACAAGGGCTTGAAAGTCAGAGTAAAAGTGGAGTTCACGCATGCCGGTCTTGTCCAATATGAATTGGGCTTGGATGATCAGGACGACAATGACGAAATCGTAATGACCGATAAAGKGATTGAAGTGCTGCTGGATCGGAACGAAGAAGTTCTGGACGGTGTGAAAATTGACTATCTGTACGTACCGAATGAAGGGTTCTTCATTACCAACCCTAGCAGTGGTAATGGCGGCAATTAGTTTGTTGCCGGAACAGGGAAAGGAACGCCCAGGCGATGGCCAACGATATTCGAATTTGTGACAAATGCAAGCATATGAAAGTGAAGACTGCTCTATCCAAGCTGCAGAAACTAGCTCCGGATAGCGAGATCAAGGTAGCTTGCAAGTCTTATTGCGGCCCCTGCTCTCGTGCGGCGTTCATCTTCGTGAATGGGCGCTATATAACCGCGCCTACGGAAGATGAAGTTATTGAGAAAGCATCGAAGTATTTGAAAGCCTAACGCTTGCAGGCGAGCCTCGCCTGTCGTATGAAGAGCATCCTGCCCGACTATCGGGCGGATGCTCTTCGTGCTGCTTCCAGGTATGGGTAGTTCAGCGTTTCTTGGGTTTTCCAGCCGTTCCTCGCTGCGGACTTCTTCGTGTAGGTTTCCTGGATTGCTTCACTTTGCGGAATAGAATCAAGCCGTTCACAATTCCCGCTAAGCCGATTATGACAAGCATGAATTGCAGTTGCAGCGAATCGGGTTGAACCAGGTACACATACAGGCAAGCGGCCGCGAATAGGATCGCCAAGCCTAGTTCAATAAGGGCCAGAAGTTTCAATAATCTACGATTCGGAGTCATCTTCCACCTCAAGGTCAAGTTTACTCTATCATACCATAGATGCAGGGCTATTCATTTTTTTGTGTCGTATGGAGGCGAATCTGTTATACTGGAAAAAAAGGGAAAACAACCCGGTAGGCAGGTGACGTCCGACATGTCTTTTACAGTATTGATTGTTATCGCCATTGGAGTGCTAGCAGTATTCACCTTCACCAGCAGCGCCCGACTTTCATCCGATCGTGGTTCTAACCGGAAAGGGGCTAAGCGTGGAGAAGTTTCGGACAATCTGGTGTTCAATGGCTCGCCGCCTGCTTCAGTTGGATTGCGTTATGGTGTACCACTGCAGCCGGCCGTAGATCGTCTGGAACAAGCATTTGCCGAAGGCGAATACGCCGAACGGATCAAATACAGGGTGCTGCAACGTCATTCGCGCATTACATCTTCGGAATATGACTGGCATTTGGTGGAGTTGAAGCGATACTTCCTTATTGTAGCGGTGCTGAAGAACGTACCTATGTTCAGCAGTCGGGTGGATGATATCTGGCATGAAATGCTCTTGTTCACTCGAGAATACCAGCAGTTCTGCGATAAGTTCATTGGTTTCGCCGTGCATCATGCTCCGTATTTGAAAGCGTCACCAATGCCGGAGGAGAAAGCATGGTTCGACTGGGTGTATGCACAGCTGTTCGTGCCGATGACTTATAGTTCGCGTATATGGCAAGGGTTTTTCCAGGGACCGCTCGGCATAGATCATATTGAAGAGTTGGAACGGCTACAACCGGATGCCTTGAAACAATCATTGTTCAATGGAAGATCAGTGGATATGCATCGCGAAGTCGAGCTAACCGTCGACTGGTTGATCCGGGAAGCAAAACGCCAAATCCAGCAAGCATACCTTAACAAACAATCTAATCTGCAGAATCAATCATTAGGAAGCAGCGGGAGAACCGAAGGATTCGGAGGTAYGGACTTCTCTTCGATTGCAGGTGCGATGCTCTTGTTCTCCGTACTCCAGCCGACCGATTACGCGAAGCAGATGAACGAGATGCTGAACGAACAGAAGCGGGCGGCAGAATCATCTACCGATACAATGGCTGGTGATGGGGCGTACAGCGATATAGTAGGCAACATTGAAATAGATAACGACTCTAGTGATCAACAAAGCCATGATGCCAGCGGTAATGAATCCGATCCTGGTTCAGATAGCAGCGGGGAATGGTTCGGCTACGGGTCGGACGGCGGGAGCAGTGGTGGCAACGATAGCAACGATGGTGGCGGAGGAGACGGTGGCGGAAGCGAAGGGTCAGGATCTTCCTCAGACTGACGACGCCATACCAACTATCATGGACATATACAAGTCATGGAATGGTGAATACCATTTATTGTTTTGGGAAAACAGGCATATATCCAATCCTTCCCCTCCCTACCTTCATACAGTAGTTAGTGTGGTGCAGCCACAGATATTGTAAGGCAGAGAGGAGACTGAATATGGGATTCGTTGGAGGCGTTGGTGCAAGTTGTGGAGTAGTTAGTCCTTTTTCAAGCGTTGGTATTGTATTGGTATTATTCATTCTGTTGGTAATTATCCTTCGTTCTTGCTTTATTTAATACGGCTTGAAGGACGATCACCGAGGAAACCGGGTCCCTGCCCGGTTTTTTCCCTGTATGGAAGACGAATAGTGACATATTGAGTAGTAAAATAGGAATAAAGAACGATGTACAAGGACGCACAATAGATTATGCTTGGTAAGCAACTATAGAAATTACGACAAACTTCGAACATTCTCGATAATGGCAAACCTGGCGAAAGCCAGCGGCGCAAAGCTACAGGGGCTACAGCCTTCGGGTCAAGCCAGCCAGCTACCGAAAGAGGGTTGGAGTTTTTTTATTCATACCTCGAACGGCTTAGCGATACGAATTAGGGATAAAGGAGATGATGGATTGTGTACGGCGAGACAAGTGTGGCCGAACAAGGGTTTTATTTCAAGGTAGGCGGCGATTTTTTTGGTATGTATCACACGTCTGAAGGACCTAAGTTATTTTTTAACCGGGACAAGTACAAGCTGAATGATAATTGCTGGGATGTGGAACTTGTCATCGGGCAAAAAAACAGTCTGTTCACGTTTTATTGGAAAGGGGAAGTGAAGATTTCATTTCGCTGCTCCATGCATCACGAATCGATCCTATCGTTGTTCCACTTGCTGCAAAATAAGACAGCACGTCGATTCGCTTAAGACTCAGAAGGGAATGCCACTTACATAGAGCGCCACTCTTGTCTGTGCCGACGGACACGCGTAGTGCTTTTTTTGTGCTGTAAAATCTAGGGCCCCCCGCAAAGTAATAGGAGTTTGCTTCAAAGGCCTCACGTCACTTTCCACTTTTGTGGGGTTATTTTGCCGCTTGACGGCCTTTCGTCACGTTCTTATTTGCTATACAATGGAATTAATAATTGAACTCGGCACATATCAAGGTTGGACGGCGAATACCAGGCGATTGATGATAAGGAGCGGAGTCTAATGAGGTTATGGGACTGGTGGAGGAAGAAGTCGTATGGCAAGAAGCTATCGGTGCTGCACACATGGAATGCCTGGTTAGTGCTGCTGCTCGCCGTGACCGGGATCATCCTGTTCATTCCTTCAATCAGGGGCGAGCTAGGGGCCGTACGGGTGTGGACGAAGCAAGCGCATATCTGGCTTGGTGTATTGTCGGCTCTGATCATCCTCATGTACATGCCGCGTATGATCCGGCACATTCGACAACTGCGCGGCAAGCCTGAGCAGCAGTGGAACCTTGGTGTTGTACTAGTGCTGCTCGCGGGGTGGATTATATCTGGCATAGTTCTGTGGCAGTTCCGCCATTTTCCAACGACTTGGACGAACACGATGCTCGTTGTACATGATTTGTTCACTTGGGTTGGCGTGCCGTATGCCATATACCACTCCGTGACGCGCAGCAGATGGTTGAAGATGAAGCGTCCTGGTGCAGTGCTACAGCGTGATCGACAAGATGGAGCCGCACGTCGGGAGACTCCGCGTCAGCCCATCTCGGCCAGCTCTGAATCGGATGTCAGCGGCAGCGCCAAGACATGGTCACCTTCTCCCCGCTCACTCACGGATAAGCTGCGCGACGTCATGTATACTCGCCGCACGTTCATTCGCTGGAGCTTCGTGGGGTTGCTGGTGCTGCTTATCGGGCCCAAATTCGCCAGATGGCTATTCGGCGGAGGTAGTGGAGGGATCGACCTGGCGAAGTACGATCCGAATCAAGACGGCAACCGGATGCTCCCGGCTCCGCAGCCTCTTCCTGACTCCGTGGTGCCGCTTGGCGGAGGGAGTCAAGGCGAATATCGCATCTATAGTGTAACGCCGATTCCGGCGTTCTCCTCGGATGATTGGAAGTTCACGATATCCGGCTTGGTGGATCGACCACAATCCTGGGATTGGAAGCAGTTCATCGATTTGAATCGCAGTGTACAAGTAAGCGACTTTCACTGTGTAACCGGGTGGTCGGTGTATAAGAACACGTGGGAAGGCATTCCGCTAGCTAAGCTGCTGGAGATGGCAGGTGTTCAGTCAAGAGCGAAGTTCGTCAAATTTTATTCCGGCGACGGCGTGTACACGGATACGCTGACGATGGCTCAGGCTGCACTGAGTGATGTAATGGTTGCAGTATTGTTGGATGGTAAACCAATTCCCCAAGATCTCGGTGGGCCAGTCAGACTGATTGTTCCGAAGATGTATGCGTATAAGTCGGTCAAGTGGTTGCAAAGCATTGAATTGATCGACAAAGAACATATTGGCTACTGGGAAGTGCGAGGGTATGATACTGACGCATGGGTCCCCGGTTTGAAGCCCAAACAGGGCAACATCTAAACCGCCTTATTTAGAAAATCTCGAACCGGATGCTGTATTCCTTACAGCTATTGGGTATCGAGGTTTTTTTGCGTTCATTCAAGTTGATTTCTTTTTGTATAGAAATCACGTAATATGGAGGAGTTAAGAAAGGAGTACGACTACATATGGCATCCAGAAGTGAAGATGAAACCGAACAACACAACAAGGAACATAGTTTGTATATCCACGACACTAGCGCAAGGACGCTTGTCGGTGACATATTAATCCCGTTCGCCTATGACGAGCTCATGTGCCGCAAGGTCGGTGAAGGCGCAGCTCCTGTTGCCCACGTCTGGCGTCATGAGAAGGCATTGGTGCTGGGCTTGCGCGACCGTCGCCTGCCTATGGCGGAGCTGGGCATTCGCTGGCTTAGCGCTCAAGGCTATCAAGTTGGGGTTCGCAACTCTGGTGGGGCGGCGGTTCCGCTGGATCCTGGTGTACTGAACGTCTCGCTTATCTTACCGAATGCGGTGGGCAAGCCGAACTTTCGGGCTGGCTTCGAGCGGATGCGCCAGCTTATTACTGAAACGCTTCAACGGTTCGGTGTAGATATCGAAGCGGGTGAAGTAGCAGGTTCGTATTGTCCGGGCGACTTCGATCTGTCTATCGATGGGCGGAAGTTCTGCGGCATCTCGCAACGCAGACAGCAACACGCTTATGTCGTGCAAGCTTTCGTTGTTGTGGAGGGCCATGCGGAGCGTCGTGCGCAAATGGTGCGTATGTTCTATGAGATGGCGACCGGCGAGGAGAATCCTCAAGGTATCGACGAGGACGGAGCAGGAGCTGCTGGAAATGCGGGAGCGGAGGCAAGAGCAACAGGAGCTAGTACAGGAGCAAAGCAAGAAGTAACAGGAGCTAATGAGTATGATCAGGTTGGGGAAGACGGCGGTACAGACACAGGGTTGGCTTACCCGAGAATTCAGTCCGGAACGATGGGTAGCCTAGCCAACCTTGCCAGCGGTAAAGGGATCACGATTCGCACATTCGCCTTAGCTCTGCAGCAAACGCTGCAGCAGTGGGGGGGCTTGACGACTCGACATCCGCAGCTACCATCGATGGACGAGCTTCAGCAGAAGGCGGCGGATTTGAAGTTGAGGTATGACAGTTGATGGGTTTGCCCTCAGTGACTGGTGTGAGTTAGACGGAAAACCCGTCTAACTCGCACCAGCCAAGGCGGAAAACGATGAGATAGACGGAAAACCCGTCTAACTCTACCCAAGCCAAGGCGGAAAACCACGAGATAGACGGAAAATCCGTCCATCTCGCCCAAGCCAAGGCGGAAAACGATGAGATAGACGGAAAATGCGTCTAACTCGCCCAAGCCAAGGCGGAAAGCGCGGAGATAGACGGAAAATCCGTCTATCTCTACCCCAATTAACCCAAGAAATGATGTAGAGCTTCCGGCAGCTCAGTCTGCCAAAATCCCCAGATGTGCTTGCCATCCTTCTCCAAATACGTCAATCGTGTATGTCGCTCCTCCAACAGCTGTCTCGAGATTCGGTTCGCGGCCAAGAAGTCGAATACCCCGCTGTTCGTCTCCACACTTTCCTCCTGCAATCCGATCAGCATGTACAGTTCAAGCGAAGACAAGTCGCTTTCCAAGCGCAACCGATCTTGCGTGCTGGGAAGAAACGCCCCGGACAACGTAAGTACCCGGGAGAACAGGGCCGGATAATCCAACGCCAAGTGCAGCGATACCGTCCCGCCGAGCGAGTCTCCCGCCAGCACACGAGATTGCGTGTTAGGTCGAGCGGGATACTTGTCTTCAACGAACGGGACGAGCTCTTCCACGAAGAATCGGCAATAGGCTTCGAACCGCGTACCCTCAGGCGCATATTCTTCAGTCCGCACCGCCTTATCCACGTCTACTGCGACGATGATGGCAGGCTCCAACCCCTCATCTAACACAAGTCGTGTCAATTGAGTCACGATCCGTCCAAAATTAATAAAATCTTCACCGTCTTGGCAGTATATTACGGGGTAAGTCAACAGCTCGTTATATCCCGGGGGGAGCGCAATTCGAACAACCCGTGTTTGATGAAGATGCAGAGAGGGTATGTGTTCCTTAACGATCGTGCGTTTATAATAAATGGATTGATCCATAGCGAAGTCTCCTTCTGAAGTCCAGCCTAGGGACTGAATTAATAGTAACCTGGAGTTATTTCGTTGATTTTGGCACAAAATAACCGAAGTAAATCAGGAAAACGGATGGAATCAAGGAACAATCAAGAAGCAAGCAGGGAAAGTTGTCACTAGCTTTTTTGAAAACTGTACTATATAATGAGTATGCCCTGTTATACTTGATATTATCGAGAAATACACGTTCCATAGGTACAGTATTACACAGTTTAGTGGAACAGGTTATGTAATATACTATAACAGTTTTCAATTCAGGCAGCAAACAATTCTAGTTCGAGGTGATCGCCATGAGCAAATCCTTATCCGAAGTCAGGATGGAAGACATTCAACCGTTGACGATACTTTCCGCTGACGGAACCGTAATCGATCAAGAAGCCGTTCCCCAACTAAGCGACGAACAATTGCGTGAGCTAATGCGCCGCATGGTGTTTACCCGTGTATGGGATCAGCGTGCCGTAAGCTTGAACCGTCAAGGACGACTGGGCTTTTATGCACCAGTATCCGGGCAAGAAGCTGCGATGATCGGCAGCGAGTTCGCATTAGTGAAGGAAGATTTCGTATGTCCAGGTTACCGGGATATGCCGCAGATCGTATGGCACGGGTTGCCTATGTATCAGGCGTTCCTGTATTCCCGCGGCCACCAGCATGGCGGGCAAGTGCCGGATGACGTGAATGTGCTTATGCCGCAAATCATTATCGGTGCACAGATCGTTCAAGCTGCCGGTATTGCAATGGGCTTCAAGAAGCGCGGGTTGAAAAATGTAGCGATTACGTATACCGGAGACGGCGGCTCATCGCAAGGGGACTTCTACGAAGGCATGAACTTCGCAGGTGCATTCAACCTCCCGGTTATTTTTGTCGTACAGAACAATGGTTATGCGATCTCCACTCCACGCGAGAAGCAATCCGCAGCCAAGACGATCGCACAGAAAGGTCTTGCCGCCGGAATTCGCAGCGTACAAGTGGATGGCATGGACGTGCTCGCGGTGTACAAAGCAGTCAGTGAAGCAGCTGAACGTGGACGCAATGGCGAAGGTCCTACTCTAATTGAAGCTATTACTTACCGATTCTCCCCGCACTCGATGTCCGGAGATGATCCGACTAAATACCGTACGAAAGAAGAAGAAGCGGAATGGGTGGAGAAAGATCCAATCGGCCGTTTCCGTAAATATATGGAAAGCAAGGGACTTTGGACAGAAGAAGACGAGAACAAAGTCATGGAAGAAGCGAAAGAAACCGTTGCTGAACAGATCAAGAAGGCAGAGTCCACGGAGAAGATGACCATACCTGGCTTGATTGACAGCATGTTCGAAACACCAACACAGCAGTTGGAAGAGCAGAAGGCGGCCTATATCGCCGCAATGGGGGGAAAGTAAGCCATGGCACAGATGACGATGATTCAAGCGATTACGGACGCGATGAGAGTAGAGCTGGAGCGTGATCCGAACGTATTGATTTTCGGAGAAGACGTAGGGAACGTCGGCGGGGTGTTCCGGGCTACGGAAGGCTTGCAGAAGCAGTTCGGCGAAGAACGCGTATTCGATACGCCGCTCGCAGAGTCCGGTATTGGCGGGTTGGCCATCGGTCTTGGCGTTATGGGCTTCCGTCCAATTGCGGAAATTCAATTCATTGGGTTCATGTTCGAAATGATGGACTCCATCGTGGCACAATCGGCACGGATGCGTTTCCGTTCTGGCGGCAAGTACAACAGCCCGATCACGTTCCGTACTCCATTCGGTGGCGGTGTTAAGGCACCTGAGCTTCACTGCGACAGCCTGGAAGGCTTAATGATTCAAACTCCGGGGATTAAGGTGGTATGTCCGTCCAACCCTTACGATGCCAAAGGTTTGTTGATCTCAGCTATCCGTGATAACGATCCTGTATTCTTCATGGAACACCTCAAGTTGTACCGTGCATTCCGCGGCGAAGTTCCTGAAGGAGAATACACGATTCCGATCGGAAAAGCGAATGTTGTGCGCGAAGGTACGGACGCAACCATTATTACTTATGGCGCAATGGTGCACACTTCCCTCAAGGCAGCGGAAGAGATTGAGAAGTCTCGTGGTGCGAAAGTGGAAGTCATTGACCTGCGTACATTAAGCCCGCTTGACATTGATACATTGGTAGAGTCGATCAAGAAGACAAACCGTGCTATTGTCGTACAGGAAGCGCAGAAGTCAGCTGGTGTAGCTGCAGAAGTAATCGCCCAGATTAATGAGAAAGCGATTCTTCATCTGGAAGCTCCTGTACTGCGGATTACGGCTCCAGATACGGTTATGGGCTTCCCACAAATCGAGGAAGATTGGTTGCCGAACCCAGCTCGCATTATTGCCGGCTTGAATCAAGTTCTGGACTTTAATTAACTTATTACTTGAACAAATCTCAAGATTCCCGCAGGCGGATAGGTACAATCCATTGGTGCGACACGCCTAGTGGGATTCTTATAGTGGAGGTAATGGACGTGGCGATCTATAATTTCAGACTCCCAGAGCTGGGCGAAGGCTTGCACGAAGGGGAAATCGTCAAATGGCACATCAAGCCGGGCGACACGATACAAGAAGACCAGACGATTATGGATGTACAGAATGATAAAGCGACTGTTGAAGTTCCGTCTCCTGTTACCGGAAAGATCGTTGAGATCAAGGTAAGCGAAGGTACGGTATCGGTCGTTGGCGACATCTTAGCTACGATCGACGTTGAGGGCGAGCTGCCTCCGGACGTACACGCCGGACATGGCGACACGGCGCATGCTGCACCAGCGCCGCAACCAACACCAGCGGCGCCACAATCGGCAACGCCGGTTGGCGTTGCCGATGCGGTGGCCAGCGTGAAGCTGGACACCGCTGCAGGCGCAAGCAACGCTGCAGCGCCTAGTGCAAGCGCGGCCGCAACGGCACCAGCGCCGAGCGGCGACGTGCTGGCAACGCCAAGCGTGCGCAAGTTCGCCCGCGAGCAAGGCGTAGCCATCGGCCAAGTGCACGGAACCGGCCGGAACGGCCAGGTCACGCGGGACGATGTGCAAGCCTTCGTGGCGGGCGGCGGCCAGGCGGCTGAAGCGGCTGCACCAGCAGCAGCTGAGACGCAAGCGGCAGCAGTGCCGAGCGCAGGCGTGACCGTGGTTGCGGGCGACCGTGTCGAGGAGCGCGTACCGCTGAAGGGCATTCGCAAAGCGATTGCGAACGCGATGGTCAAGTCAGTATATACAGCTCCGCATGTGACGATCATGGACGAAGTCGACGTCACGGGATTGGTCGAGCTGCGTGAGAAGGCGAAGCCATTAGCCGAGAAGAAGGGCGTTAAGCTCACTTACTTGCCGTTCATCGTCAAGGCGTTGGTAGCAGCTGTTCGACAATTCCCATCGCTTAACGCTTCTATTGATGACGAGAAGAGCGAGATCATCTATAAGAAATATTACAACATCGGGATCGCAACCGATACCGATAACGGCTTGATCGTGCCTGTAGTCGCTGACGCGGATCGCAAGAACGTCTGGTCCATCGCCAACGAGATCAAGGATCTGGCGACTCGCGGTCGTGACGGCAAGCTAGCCATGCACGAGCTGAAGGGCAGTACGATCTCGATTACGAATATCGGATCGGCAGGAGGTATGTTCTTCACGCCGGTCATTAACTATCCGGAAGTGGCTATACTAGGTACAGGACGGATTTCTGAGAAGCCTGTGGTCAAGAATGGACAAATCGTCATTGGTAAAGTTATGGCCTTGTCACTCAGCTTCGACCACCGTCTGATCGATGGAGCTACAGCGCAGAACGCAATGAACTATATCAAGTCGCTGCTGGAAGATCCGCAGTTGCTTGTAATGGAGGTGTAACTAATGGTTGTAGGAACATTTACTACAGATGTGGACGTGCTCGTGATCGGTTCTGGACCAGGTGGTTACGTGGCTGCTATTCGGGCCGCTCAGCTTGGCAAATCGGTCGTCGTTGTAGAACGCGCCGAAGTAGGTGGAGTGTGCTCGAATCGCGGTTGTATTCCTTCCAAAGCGTTGATCAATGCGGCGCATCAATATGAGAATATGACGCACGCCTCCGAGATCGGAATTACGGCCGAGGGCGTAAAGATTGATTTCACGAAGGTGCAGGAATGGAAGAACAGTGTCGTGAAGAAGCTGACAGGCGGTGTCGCCCAGCTTTTGAAAGGTAACAAGGTACAGGTCATACAAGGCGATGCATTCTTCGTCAGTGACCATGTCGTAAGTGTCGCAACCGAGAACGATGCATCCCAATACAAATTCAATCACTGTATCATCGCTACTGGCTCTACACCGATTGAATTGAAGGCATTCAAGTACGGCAAGCGAATCCTGTCTTCAACAGAAGCGCTCAGCCTTCCAGAAATTCCGAAGAGCCTGATCGTCATTGGCGGTGGCTACATCGGCATAGAGCTGGGGCAGACGTTCGCTAAGTTAGGCACGAAGGTTACTGTACTGGAAGGTTCAGATTCGATCCTTCCTGGCTTCGAGAAGGAACTGTCCCGCTTCGTGGGCCGCAACCTGAAGAAGGTTGGCGTAGAGGTCGTGACCGAGGCGTTGGCCAAGGAATCCAAGACAACCGATACAGAAGTTACGGTTTCTTATACAGCTAAGGGTGAAGAGAAAGAGTTGACCGCCGATTATGTACTTGTCACAGTGGGGCGTCGTCCGAATACAGCAGATATTGGGCTGGAATCGATTGGCGTCAAGGTGAGCGAGCGTGGCTTGATCGAGATCGACGCGCAATGCAAGACTAGCGTGGCGAACATATACGCGATCGGCGACATCGTAGCTGGCCCTGCACTTGCGCATAAGGCTTCTTATGAAGGTAAAGTAGCTGCTGAGGTCATTGCAGGTGAACCAAGCGTTATCGATTACAAAGCGATTCCAGCTGTTGTCTTCTCGGATCCGGAGATCGCAAGCGTCGGCTTGAGCGAGACGGAAGCGAAGGCAGAGGGCCGCAATGTGGTGACGGGCAAGTTCAACTATGCGGTTAACGGCCGGGCGCTAACGATGAATGCGGGTGATGGCTTCGTCAAGCTGGTTGGCGACAAAGACTCCGGGCTGCTGCTTGGAGCTCAAATCGTGGGACCCGAAGCGTCGAACCTCATTGCTGAGATGGGGCTAGGAATCGAGATGGGAGCGACGATCGAAGATATCGCCCTCACCATCCATGCCCATCCTACACTTGGGGAAATTGCGATGGAAGCGGCTGAAGTCGCTTTAGGACATCCGATCCATTCCATTGTGAAATAAAGATATGGAATCTAAGTAAGAAGAAGCATTTTCCGGGAATACAAGCGGAAAATGCTTCTTTTTTTTATGTTTTTTATGGAATATGCAGGAATAAGAAGGGGTGATCGAGAATATATAGTGCTTTAGAACCAAATGAAGCGGAGGCAGATTTCCCGATGAGATTAATTACACGTTCAGATTTTGATGGATTGGTTTGTGCGATGCTGTTCAAGAAGCTTGGTATGGTGGAGGAAATGAAATTCGTACACCCCAAGGACGTTCAGGACGGTTTAGTGCAAGTTACATCTAATGATATATTGGCTAATGTTCCTTATGTTCCAGGATGCGGGTTATGGTTCGATCATCATTCGAGCGAGATTCAGCGAGTTGGCGAACCAGAAGCTTTTGAGGGAGAGAACCGGATTGCTCCGAGTGCGGCAAGAGTCGTGTACGACTATTACGGGGGACAAGAACGCTTTGGTGATATCGACGACATCATGGCAGGGGTGGACAAGGCTGATTCCGCCCAATTCAGTGCAGACAATATATTGAATCCGCAAGGATGGGACTTGCTCTCCTTCCTGATGGATTCGCGTACAGGCCTGGGTCGGTTTCACGACTACCGGATAAGCAACTATCAATTGATGGAGCAACTGGTCGACTATATTGGTAGTAAGAGCTCCGAGGAAATCTTGAATTTGCCGGACGTGCAGGAGCGGGTCGTGCGTTACCATGAGCTGAATGGACCTTATCAGGACATGCTGCGTCAGTATTCGCGTACAGAAGGGAATGTAATCATTACGGATCTGCGAGGGGTCGAGACGATATATCCTGGCAACCGATTTATGATATACGCGCTGTTTCCGGAGCAAAATATCTCGATCTGGATCGTAGAAGGCAAGGGTAAGATTAATTGCGTATTCGCCTGTGGACATAGCATCATTACCCGTAGCTCTACTACAGATGTCGGCGCCCTAATGCTTCAGTATGGTGGAGGCGGTCATAAGGCGGCCGGTACGTGCCAAGTGCCGTTTGATGATGCGGACAAGGTGCTGGGCGAATTGGTGACGAAGATGAAGAAGGCATAGAGAAGCGGTACTTACAAGTGGACCCATTACATTAGGAGAGCAAGATTGATAATAAGTTGGAACACACTAAAGGGGCGGGAAACAATGCCGAACTATTTTTTTCAGGAAATATGGACACCGTTAAAGCTGATTGGGGTCAAAATTTTTCGCGATGATGAAGGTAAGTTGTGGATTAAATGGTTTTCCCGCCCACGAAGACGACTTTAAATGATCATGCTAACTTAATATAGAAGGAGCCTGGAGAACGTCTCCAAGCTCCTTTTTTCTTACAGAATCAGAAAGTATAAACTTCGAGAGGTTACATCCTGATTCGGCATAAAAAGTTACCGCTAAAGACGAACCCGCTTCACCGAGTTGCTCCGATAGGAGCTTTTTTATGATAAAAATCATCCTGCGTAAACCTCTGCAAGGATATCGGGATCCTTCTGGAGCAAATGAGCCAGGAAGCGCAGCTGGCCAAACGGCTCTAACCGGAGGTGCTCCGTGTATGGTTCACGTGTCCAGCTGATGCCTCCAGCGGCCTTGAACTCTGCATATGTGACGCCTTGAGGGGTGGTGCAGAGCTTCACAACTTCCTCCACAGTTAGCAATATAATCCCTTTCGTTTCCGCTGCAATCTGTGGCGCTTCGTTCGTCTCGGCCCAGAACATCACATTGCCGCCCATCTTGAGTATCGGTTTGATCTCGTGGAGGTGATCCTCCTTATGGATGACGACAGGGTCGCCGCCATTCGGATCCCAACGGAACGTGACAGGTGAATCGTGCAGCTTCACATTCAGATCCGTCTCTTCCATAGCTTCTCTTCTCGCGCATTGAACGGCCGTCTCATCGCGCTCAAGATGACCACCGATGCGAACGATAGCCAGTTGGCCACTAACCGAGTTCGGACCGAACGCAAAGGCGTACGCCCCGTTATATCGCAGGTATATTCCCGCAGTCTTCACCGTATCAGACATATGCGATCGCTCCATCCTGATTATTCGGTTGTGGCAGGTTCGTCCTTGCGTCGCGGTGGCAGCGGTCCCATGTATTGCAACAGGGCGCATTCGATGCGGCCGTTGAACAGCTTGCGCTTCTTGTCTGCCGGGCGGCCGAAGTAATGCTCGAACTGCTTGCTCGGGCTTAGGACGAAAGCCGACCAGGTGTCGAGCCGTTTGTAGATTGAGCCGAGCTGACGGATCACCTGCTCCACTTCGTCAGCAGAGCCGATCCGTTCCCCGTAAGGCGGATTCGTAATCACAACGCCATAATCACCATCTGGCTTCCACTTGGCAACTGGCGTCTCGTAGAACGAGATCTCCTTGGCCAAGCCGGCGCCCTTGGCGTTGGTCAGTGCGACCTCGATCGCCTCGCGGTCGATATCGGAGCCGACGATCTCTAGCGGCTCGTCGTCACGAACGAGATCGTACGCCTCTTCACGCGCTTGCTGCCACAATGCCTGAGGCAGCGCGTCCCACGACTCGGCGTCGAATGTGCGCCGGAGGCCCGGCGCCAAGTTCCAGCCGATCATCGCGGCCTCGATCGGAATCGTCCCCGACCCGCAGAACGGGTCGTGCAGGGGACGGCCGGGCCGCCACCGGCTGAGTAGCACCATAGCTGCGGCCATCGTTTCCTTCAGCGGTGCTTCGGTGGCGTTCTTGCGGTAGCCGCGCTTATGCAAGCTCCAACCCGTCGTATCCAGCGTCAGCGTAGCGATATCGTTCAGAAGCGACACTTCGATGACGTAGCGCGGCCCGTTCTCGGGAAACCACTCCGTCTGGTAACGTTGCTTCATTTTTTCTACAACTGCTTTCTTCACTATGCCTTGACAGGCGGGGACGCTGGATAGCTGCGACTTGTGCGAGCGGCCGTTCACAGGGAATTCCGCATGCTCAGGTATCCAGTCCGGCCAAGGGAGAGCCTTCGTACCCTCGAATAAGTCGTCGAATGTTGTTGCTCGGAACTCGCCCAGCTTAATGACAATACGGTCCGCGGTCCGCAGCCACAAGTTGGCTCGGCATATGCCCAAGGCGTCCGCACGAAACGCTATTTTCCCATTCTCTACACTTACATCTGTATAACCCAGATCCCGTACTTCACGGGCCACTACCGCTTCAAGCCCCATCGGGCACGTAGCTACTAACTGCAATCGTTCCATCTTGTTCGTTCACTCCGTTTTCGGTTTGCCATCCACTCAGGGAAATCATACAATTAAGTATAGGCGAAACAGCATGACGTTACAAATGAAGTCGTGTCTAGGATTGAGATTGACAGAGATTGAATATAGAGGAAGAGGTGTTGAGACGATGAGTGAAGCGTTGACAGCGGAACAATATGCGGAAAGCTTGTATGCAGGGGATGCGGATTTGCAGCGGGTAGTCGAAGGTATTCGTGCGAAGGGAATGCCGGAAATTTCCATAGCGCCTGGTTATGGCCGATTGCTGACGCTTCTCGTTAGAATGAACGGAGCGAAGCGGGTGCTGGAGATCGGAGCGCTTGGCGGGTATAGCGGGATTTGTTTGGCCAGAGGGCTCGGTGAGCTAGGCAAGCTGGTGTCGTTGGAGCTGAAGGAGGAATTCGCGGCTGTGGCGCGTCAGCATGTGACGGAAGCCGGGCTTGGCGACAAAGTGGAGTATCGGATTGGGGAGGCGCTAGACAGCTTGGATGTGCTGGAGCAGGAGGGAGCGCGCTTTGATCTGTATTTCATCGATGCGGACAAAGGCAACTATGTGAATTACTTGGAGCGGGCAATCCGATTGGCGAATCCCGGTGCGATCATCGTTGGCGACAATGCACTGATGCATGGTCGTGTCATGGACCCGAGCGTCACATCGAATTCTGTGCAGGTGATGCGGCAGTTCAATGAGGCGATTGCTTCAGATCCGAGGCTGGAGAGCACACTGTTGCCGGCGTATGACGGGTTGTGTATTGCCAGAGTGAAGTGAGACGGCGGTAATGTTGCGATATAGGCTAGATGGTGTGCGACAGAAGGTGATCATTTGATTGATAGGGAGGATCCATCGCACATTTCAAGACATCGGATTAATAGGAGGGACAAGAGCATGTTGATGCCCTTGTCCCTTTCATGCATATTCACAATCTTACTATTGGCTCAAAGGCCTCACTCACTAGCCTTCCTGGGGAAGATGAATGCTAAGACTAACTGTGCCGTCATGTTCGTTGCGTCCGATCTCCGAGATGATCCAGTAGGGAGAAAGGGAACTTCTTAGCTTGACGGCTTCTCCTTGCGTCAAGGTCAGTCCTTCGATGCGATCGGGCAAATTCGGATAATCCTGTTCGCGGAACTTGCCGAAGACGATGCCGATGTAATACTTCATGCCATTGATAGTGTTGAACGTAATCTGGTAGCCTTGTCGGACAGCTTGTTCCAGACCAACCGGATTCTCAGCCGCGTAACCGATCAGATTGCTGAATTCAAGCTCGCCTTCAGCGATGTGCTGGAACGGTTCGAGCTCGCCGTTAATCACAAGTCGAAGCAGCTCGTCGTCAGACAGGCCGGATGCTCGCGCAGCTTCTATGAGGATAGCGGTGTTCTGCGAAACTTTCACTTTTGGGTTATCGTTTCGTGATGATGATTCTGAGTTTGGCATGACTGATCTCCTTTCTCCTTGTCATGGAGACATGATGCGTCGCTCACGATTTTGAGCGGCCGCTACTCGTCCTTGTCGTACAGGTGGCATGCGACCAGATGACCAGGCGCAATCTCCATCATCCGTGGTGACTCCTCAGCGCAACGGGTCATCGCATGTGGACAGCGTGTCCGGTACTTGCAGCCGGTCGGTGGGTGGAGCGGGCTGGGCACATCGCCGCTTATCACGATGCGCTCGCGCCGGATCGCACGCGGATCTGGCACGGGGATTGCAGCTAGCAATGCCTGGGTGTAGGGATGTGCCGGATGCTCGTACAGCTCGTCGCTCTCCGCGACCTCCGTAAGGCTGCCAAGATACATGACGCCGATCCGGTCGGAGATATGGCGCACCATAGACAAGTCATGGGCGATGAACAAGTAGGTCAAACCGAGCTCGGCCTGCAAGTCCTCCAGCATGTTGACCACTTGCGCTTGCACAGACACATCAAGTGCCGAGATCGGCTCATCGCACATGACGAACTCCGGCTTCACTGACAACGAACGTGCAATGCTGATCCGCTGCCGTTGCCCGCCGCTGAATTCATGGGGGTATCGATCAGCGTGCTCTCGCTTGAGGCCTACCTTCTCGAGCAGCTCGTAGACGGCATCTCTGCGCTCCCGTGCCGGATAAACCTTATGAATATCAATCGGCTCGCCGATCAGCTCCATCACAGTCAGCCCCGGGTTGAGTGAGGAGTATGGGTCCTGGAAGATGGCCTGCATCCGGCGGCGGTATGGCTTCAACTCCTTCTCGGGCATGTAGGTCATGTCCTGCCCGTCATAGAGTACTTCGCCGCCTGTAATATCGTACAGCCGGATGACGCTGCGCCCAGTTGTTGACTTGCCGCAGCCGGACTCCCCGACGAGGCCGAACGTCTCGCCGCGACGAATATCGAAGCTCACGTCGTCGACCGCCTTGACGACTTGCAATGTCCGGCCGAAAAAGCTCTTCTTCGCCGGGAAATACTTCTTCAGGTTCCTGACGCTGACGAGCGGTGCAGGTGCAGGTGAATCATGTAGTGTCTCGAACGGCTTATGCATCCGCATCCCTCGCTTTCTCCTTCACGCTGGAATCGAGCAGCCAACACATCGACCGGTGACCCGGGCCGACTTCATAGTAGGGCGGGCGCTCCGCACAGATATCCATCGTGTGTGGACAGCGCCCGGCGAACGGGCAGCCCGCCGGCGGATGCAGCAGATCGGGAGGCGTCCCCTCGATCGGCACGAGTCGCTCTCGCCGGCCATTCTGCAGACGCGGCAGGGAACGCAGCAGCCCTTGGGTATACGGATGCTGGGAGTTGTAGAAGATGTCGTCAACCGGCGCTTCTTCCATGACCAGCCCGCCGTACATGACGATCACCCGACTGCAGATCTGGGCCACGACCCCGAGGTCGTGGGTGATGAGCATAATCGCCGTCTCCGTCTTTTGCTGCAGCTCCTTCATTAGCTCCAGAATCTGCGCCTGGATCGTCACGTCGAGCGCGGTCGTCGGCTCATCCGCGATGAGCAGCTCAGGCTCGCACGACAGAGCCATTGCGATGATGACGCGCTGCCGCATCCCGCCGCTGAACTCATGAGGATACTGCTTCATACGCTCCTCGGGCGAAGAGATGCCGACGAGTCGAAGTAGCTCCGCCGCACGCGCCTCCGCTTGCCGTTGGGTGAGCTTCCGATGGCGCACGAGCACCTCGGTCAGTTGACCGCCGATCGTGCGCACCGGGTTAAGTGACGTCATCGGGTCCTGGAAGATCATCGCGATCCGGTTGCCGCGGATGCGGCGCAGCTCCTTCTCCGACTGGTCCAGCAAGTCCTCGCCGTCGAAGTTAACAGTGCCGTCTATCACGCGGCCAGGCGATGGAATAAGGGAGAGGATGGACTTGGCGGTAATGCTTTTTCCGCTGCCGGACTCGCCCACGATGCCTACCACCTCGCCCTTCGCAATCTGGAAGCTGACGCCTCGCACAGACTGCACTTCTCCGGAACGGGTGAAGAACGAAGTTTTCAAATTTTGAACATTGAGCAGCTGTTTGGCCATGCAAGCCTGCACTCCTTTCTACCTCTGGTTCACCCTCGGCTCGAACGCGATACGGAGCAAGTCGCCCAGCACGTTGAAGCAGAGCACGGTGAGCAGGATGAATATACCTGGGAATAGCGCCAGATAAGGCGCTTCCCCGATGTAGCCTTGGGCGTTGTTCAGCATGCTGCCCCACGACGAGTTAGGCTGCTGAATGCCGAGCCCGAGGAAGCTGAGCGACGATTCCATCAGGATCGCAGTCGCAATATTAATCGTAGCCGCTACGATAATGGTTGAGATCATGTTCGGAAGAATGTGCATCGTTACCGTCTTGAACGAGCTTTGCCCCGACACGCGGGCGTACAGCACATACTCGCGCTCCTTGATCGACAGCGTCTCCGCTCGGACCAGCCGGGCGATGTTCATCCATGTAAGCAGCCCAATGATGAGGATGATGTTCTGGATGCCGGGCTTGAAATATACGCTGATGATCAGCATGATCAGGAACGATGGCACGGACATGAAAATATCGACGAAGCGCATGAGCAGCGCATCAATCCGACCGCCAGCATAGCCGCTAATCGTGCCGATGGCCGTTCCGACGACCGTGGCGATCAGCATGGCCAGGAAAGCGACGGAGAGCGAGATGCGTCCCCCGTACAACGCTCGGGTGAAATAATCCCGTCCGTAATCGTCCGTGCCGAACCAGTGGCTGGCACTTGGCGCATGGAGCCGGTCCTGGACGACGATCTGATTCGGGTCGTAAGGGCTTAAGAAGGCGAGGATCGAAGTGATCGCGAATAGTGCCAGCAGCACGAGCGCGACCAGACCGACCTTGCGAGCGAACAGCTCGCGAAGCAGATTGTCCCATATTCGTCTATTCATCGTCGTCACCTCCCTGCCTTAATTCGAGGATCGGCAACCGTGTAGAGCAGGTCCGCGATCAAGTTGCCGGCCACGAGCATGATCGAGGTGAACAAAGTGATAACCATAATGATCGGGTAATCGAAGCCGAACATAGCGGACACCCCGAATGAGCCCATTCCAGGCCACGAGAAGACCGTCTCCGTAATAATCGCCCCTGCCACCAGTTCCGGCAGCGACAGCCCCAGTATCGTAATGACGGGCAGCAGCACGTTTTTCAGTACATGCCGGAATAACACTTCCCGCTTGGACGAGCCGTACGCATATTGCAGCTGCACATAGTCCTCCTGCAGTTGACCGATCGTATTAGAGCGAATATACCGCATGAAGACGGCGAAGTTCGAGAAGCTGAGCACGAGACAGGGCAAGATCCCATGCTTAATAATATCCCAGGCCGAGCTTACCCCGATCGTTCGCATGCCCATGCTGGGCAGCAGATGGAGGTGGATGGCGAATACGTAGATGAGCAGCATGGCGAACCAGAAGCTCGGGATCGAGATACCGATATAAGATATGAAGTTCAACAGCTTGTCCAGCCAGCGGTTCGGATTAGCGCCCGAGAGTAGCCCGAGCGGGATAGCGAGTGCGAGGGAGACGAGGAGCGCCGCTCCCGTGAGTCCGGCTGTTGCCGGAAGCCGATCCAGCACTTGATCCAACACAGGCCGGTGGTTGATCAGCGAATAGCCGAGATTTCCCTGGAGCGCATTGCCCAGCCACAGGAAATATTGCACATAAGTCGGCTTGTCGAGGCCGAGGTTATGGCGAATCCGTTCGACATCCTCCGGACTCATGTTCGGAGTGACGAACGTCTGAACCGGGTCGCCCGGCGCCAGCTTTATTAGCGCGAACGCTAAGACGGAAATGAAGAATAGCATCGGGATAGCCTGTAGCAGTCTTCGAACAATTAACGATTTCATCAGCGTCCCTCCAGCAGAGTAGCGAAAACGATTCAAGAAGCGAAAATAAGCTGATGCGCAATCAGCTTATTTTCGCATGGCCGTGACTACAAGCAAAAAACGAGTTACTTCACATACAGCTTGTTCAGGTTTTCGAACATGACGACTGGCTTCGTGACCGCTTCTTTCAAGCCTTCATATTTCTTGTCAATCGCAATGATCGACTTCGTGTACGCGATCGGGTAGAACAGGCTTTCATCCGCGATTTGCTGCTGAATCTTCTTATACAGGTCGCCACGCTTCGCTGTATCGGTCTCGATCGCAGCTTTGGACCAAAGGGCGTCGAAGTCTTTGTTACTATAATGCGAATAGTTGTAAGCTTCTGTGCTCATGAACAGCGATTTGTAAGCATCGGGCTCATAGCCCATAATGTAACCTCCGAGCGATAGCTCGAAATCGGTGTTCTTCATGTTGGTCGCCTTCTGGCTGTAAGCCGCCGGGTCCAGCGCCATCAGCTCGACTTCTACGCCGATGTCTTTAAGTTTTTGCTGAATGTACAGAGCCTGGCTCGTTTGGGCCTTGTTCGAGTTCACATAGGCGAGTCGGAGCTTCAGCTTGTCCACACCAGCGGCTTTGAGCAATTCCTTTGCTTTGTTCGCATCGAATTTGTACGAGTTGACGTCCTTCGTATGGTACAGCGTATCCGGAGTCAGCACGGAAGAAGCGGGTTCTGCAAAATCCAGCGATGTGTATGAAGCGGTAATGAGCTCGTCGCGATTGATCGCGTAAGAGATCGCTTGGCGCACTTCCTTCTTCTTCATCACGTCAATATTCATGTTGTAAGCCATGTAGGCGAGACGGCCTTCGTTGAACGAGATCATGTTGAACTTGCCGGTGTCGTTAAACTTCTTGAAGTCCTGCGGGTCGATGAACTTCATTTGCATCTCGCCGTTCTGAAGCGCCAGGTTGGCTGCGTTCGTATCCTTGGCGATGTGGTAGGTGACAGAATCCAAGTAGGACTTTCCTGCGAAGAAACCATCGAACCGGTCGAGCGTCACATATTCGCTAGCTTTGTATTCTTTGAATTTGAAAGGACCGGAGCCGATCGGCTTGTTGTTCTTCGTGCTCTTCTCGAAGTCGGCTTCCCCCTCGTAGATGTGCTTCGGAATCGGGAACACTTGCACGAGCGCGCCTTCGAACGCCGCGGTCACTTGCGGCAGGGTGAATTCGACGGTGGTGTCGTCTACTTTCTTCACCGTGATCGGCTTGCCATCCAGAACGAAGAGGCTACGCAAGAAGCTGTGCTGCTTCTCGTCGAGAATGTTATTGATCGTGAACACGATATCGTCGGCCGTCAGCTTTTGACCATCATGCCACGTCAGGTTGTTTTTAAGTTTCAATGTGTATTTCAGGAAATCGGCCGAAGGAGTCAGGCTCTCTGCGAGCACGAACGTCTTCTTGCCATCGTTGATAGAGAACAGTGGGGCATAGAGTGACTGATTTATTGTTAAAGTCACACGGTCGCTGGCATACATCGGGTTCAGCGCTTTTGGATCGTCGGCTACGCCGATTATAAGGCTGCCGCCGCTCTTAGGGGTGCCAGCCGCTGGTGAGGACGATGGCGTGCCCGCTGGAGGAGGAGTCGTATCGGTCTTGCCGCATGCTGCCAGAACGAATAGTAGCAGGGAGAGTACCGTGGCGGTCCAGAAAATTTTGTTTTTACTCATGGTGGTGCATTCCTCCGTATTCTGAGATGGAATATTGTTTCATTGACTTCCATAAGTATAGCAACATTGTTTCAGAAATCAAGCTTTTTATTCATTGTAAACTCATAGGAATTATTTGTTATACATTTGGCGCGAAATTTCTTGTTGTAGCATGTCCTGAGTGTGCCATAACTATCCATGGCGATTGGTTCCAAACCCGCCAACACAATCGCCATGGCTCCCACCACCTCAGCCGATTTGTACAAGTTTCTTATACGTATATGGAGTCCTCCAGTTATCAAAGTTGCCTTCCCAGGATAAGCCAAGATTGTGTAGAAGTTATGAGCGGGCCTGTGGTACGCTAGAGCCAGTTTCGATGTGCGGCATGCATTCTTGGATAAAGGGGACTGAAGAGCGATGAACCCAAGGAATTTGTTCGTCTATGGTACGTTACGCATAGGGGAGTGCAATCACGAAGTATTGCGAGGAGCCACATGTTTGTCGCGGGACGCATTCATACGCGGGGCGCTGGCGGATACAGGGAAAGGGTACCCTGCCCTCTTCCAAACCGGAGATGGACTTGTAGTGGGCGAACTGTACACGGTTGATTGGGACCAAGCGGGTGCAGGGCTGGATGAGCTGGAGACGTATTACGGCCCCGGCGATCCGCGCAATGAGTACGAGCGGGTAGAGATGTTGATAACGGACGGCGCAACGGGTCAGCAGGTCCAAGCATGGACGTATGTGTACCCACCCGAGATGTATTCGCAATTCTTGCCGATACTTTCGGGGGACTGGACGGGCGTGAGCCGCAGACGTATGGTATAATATACGGAACAAACGTTCTGTTCGTGGAAGGATCACAAGTCGATGAGTGTCAAAGTCCAGGCCGCTGTGCGGCATTTAGTCGAATATGTTTACCGCAGCGGCAGCATTGAGTCGGGCTATCGCTCAACCAGTTCGCTTACAGAAGGGACGAAGGCTCACCAGAACATCCAGCGGCAATATGCCGAGCACGATGCGAAGGAAGTGTACCTCTCCGTCGAGGTGTTGCTGGGGGATGGCTTGACGCTCGTGATCGACGGCCGTTGCGACGGGCTGCTGCGACGGGACGAGGGCATGATGATCGAGGAGATTAAGTCGACCGCGCGGGATCTGTCACATGTGGAGGAACATAGTTATCCCGTCCACTGGGCGCAAGCGAAATGCTATGCCTACATGTATGCTCTGGAGCATCAGGCTGTCCGGATGTCAGTCATGCTGACCTACGTCCATGTGGAGACAGGGGAGCAGAAGCGGTTCGTGCAGGAAGCGGAATTCGGTGAACTTGAGGCGTTCGTGCTCCAGCTTGCGGAGCGGTATGCGCCCTATGCGAGAATGTTCGTGCGCCACAAGCGGGAGCGGGACGCGAGCATCGCGAACCTGGAGTTCCCGTTCGCAGGCTACCGCGCGGGGCAGCGCAAGCTGGCTGGGGCGGTGTACCGGACGATCGAGGAAGGCCGGAAGCTGTACGCACAGGCGCCTACCGGCATCGGGAAGACGATGTCCACCGCCTTCCCGGCGGTCAAGGCGATCGGGGGCGGGCTGCTGGAACGATTCTACTACTTGACCGCCAAGACGATTGCCAGGACGGCTGCGGAGGAAGCGTTCTCGCGCATGCAAGCGCGGGGGCTTCGTCTACATGCGGTGACCCTTACGGCCAAGGAGAAAATATGCTTCCAGGAGCATGTGAGCTGCACGAAGGAGGACTGTCCTTACGCGGACGGATATTACGATCGGATCAATGATGCGGTGCTGGATGTACTCTCCCACGAGACGCTTATGCCGAGACCGGTCGTGGAGCAGTATGCCCGCAAGCATCGGGTGTGCCCGTTCGAGTTCTCCCTGGACCTAGCCTATGCGGCCGATGCAGTGATCTGCGACTACAATTACATCTTCGACCCGCGGGTTGCGCTGAAGCGTCAGTACGGCGAGCAGAAGAGAATGACGGCGCTCCTGATCGACGAGGCGCATAATCTAGTAGACCGAGGCCGGGACATGTACTCCGCTGCAATAAACAAGTCGGAATATCTAGACATGCAGCGGGCCTATAAGGCGGCAAGGCCGGAGCTGTACCATGCGGCCAAGGACGTGAACAACTATCTGCTAGCAGTTCGCAAACGAATCGGGGACCATCCAAGCGTGGAAAAGTCCTGTCCGGAAGAGCTGATGCAGCTGCTGGAGGTGTTCGTCGTGCAGGCGGAGAAGCATCTGGCAACCGGAGCTGGAGCGGGGGATAGTGCGGCGTCGCAGTTGCTGCTCGATACCTACTACACCGCTCAGGCGTTCCTCCGGATCGGGAAGCTGTATGACGAGCGTTACGTCACCTATATGGAGACGAACCGCAGCGAAGTGCGGGTGAAGCTGTTCTGCCTCGATCCTTCCTATCTCTTGCAGATGATGGGTAAGGGCTATCGGTCGCACACGTACTTCTCCGCTACGCTGTCCCCGGGCACCTATTACTTGGACATGCTGGGAGGGGGGCCGGACGATTATTCGCTGTCCGTGCCGTCTCCGTTCGCCAAGGAGCAGCTCGATGTGCGCATCGAGCCGCTGTCCACCCGCTATCAGGATCGGGAGCGGACTCGGGAACCGCTCGTCCAGCTACTGTTGAAGCTGACTTGGGGGCGACTCGGCAACTACTTGATTTTCTTCCCATCGTATGCGTATATGAACGACGTGTATGAGGCGTTCGAATTGGCGCGGCGCGAGGCCGGGCTCGTCCATCCGGTTCGGACATTGCTCCAGACCGCCGACATGACGGAGGAGGAGCGGGAGCGGTTCCTCATGGCCTTCGACGCCGATAATGAGACGACGTTAGCCGGTTTCGCCGTGATGGGCGGGATTTTCTCCGAAGGGATCGATCTGGTCGGGGATCGATTGACCGGCGTCGTTGTCGTCGGAGTCGGACTTCCACAGCTAGGACTGGAGCGCGATGTGATCCGGGATTATTTCAATGGGTTGGGGAAAAACGGCTTCGACTATGCTTATGTTTATCCGGGAATGAACAAGGTGCTGCAGGCAGGCGGGCGCCTCATTCGATCCGAGGACGATCGGGGCATGTTGGTGCTGGTAGACGACCGGTATTACCAGCCCAAGTATCGACAACTTCTACCGGAGGCTTGGCGTTAGCATAAGTAACGGAAGTTTATGGATAGAAGGTCGAACAGGTTGGTGTAAGCGAACAATAAATTGGAGACAGTACGTGATAGGCGTACTGTCTCTTCCTTTGTATCGGATTTCCAGTTGACGCGAAACCAAATGGTGTCTTATAATCTGAATGGAAACCAAATGGTTTCGTGTTGTAAAACCTAAATAAACCTAAGAGGTGTGAAGAAGATGTCCAACAAACCTACTGCAATTCCGGATATTCGCCAGACCCAGTTATTGAAAGCACCGATCCGAAAAGTATGGAACGCGGTTGCCACATCCGAAGGGATCGAAGCCTGGTTCATGCCGAATACGTTCCAACCGATCGCCGGGTATGAATTCGTTCTGAAAGCCGGTCCGTTCGGCGATTCCCCTTGCCAAGTAACCGAGTTGGACCCTCCGAACAAGCTGAGCTTCACATGGGGCAAAGATTGGGTGCTCACCTTCGAGCTGGTTGAGCAGGAAGGGCAGACCGAGTTCACGTTGATTCATTCCGGGTGGAGCGCCGATGAGGTCACGGAATTCGGGGAAACGCACGCCGTCGTTCGCGAGCGTATGTCCCAAGGCTGGGAAGGCATGGGTCAGAAGCTCCGCGTGTTCGTCGAGGGCTAAGATGGCAGCGACCTCACCGAAGCATGACGTGTTTCAAGCGATTGCAGACCCGACCCGCCGCAGCTTGATCCGGCTTTTGGTCGATAAGGAGATGCCAGTGAACGTTATTAGCGGCCACTATCCAATGAGCCGTACGGCCGTATCCAAGCATCTGCGCATTCTGGCGGACGCTGGTCTAGTGAAGGAGCGGAAGGTGGGACGCGAAACGCGGTATCGCCTCGAGCCAGAGCCGCTTCTGGAACTGAAGCGTTGGCTTGCGTTCTACGAGCGGTTCTGGGAGAACAAGCTGGCCGCGCTCAAGCGATTCGTGGAAGCTGACCTCGACGAAGTGCAAGAGGGGCGACATGAGAAGAAATTAGAATAAACTGGAGCCTCCCGTACTCGGCTAATCTCACATTGAAATAGTGATGTGCTATAATAGCTTCAGTTGAGGAGGGGAGATGGATGAATCGGAAATTCGCAGCACTTGGATGTGTGTTGAGCTTGCTTATCTGGCTCATCGTCCACAATGCGTCGAGAGGAGCCGAAAGACCGCCAGAACCGCTCCCCGGTGAATGGAAGACAAGCAAGACTCTACCGGTACAGACGGCTTACGAGTCGATCGCCGACCCCCCGGCCGAGCCCACTTCTACTAGTGGGACGGCTCTCGAACCTGAACAAGCTCCGCTCGGCACAGAAGACGAAGCGTCGGATGAGTCGCATTTCATAGACGTGCCGCTCATCAGCCAGCTACCCGAATTGTACAATGGCTGCGAGATTACGAGTCTCGCTATGTTGCTAGAGTATTTGCAGCACCCGGTCGATAAGCTGGATTTGGCCGAGATGCTGCCGAAGGATGAGACTCCCGCACAGCTGGATGAAGACGGTACAATTCTCGTATGGGGCGACCCGGATCAAGGCTTCGTAGGCAACATTTACGGGGATGACCTCGGTTATGGTGTCAATGTGAAACCGATTGCTTATGTGCTCGAGCAACTATATGCGCCTGGGGCTCTCGATTTGACCGGACGGGATTTCAGCGTGATTGAGAAGACAATCGCCAAAGGCAAGCCCGTCATCATATGGAACATAGCGTCATTCGAGCAAAGCGATGCATGGGTTACTTGGAAGACGCCGGCTGGAAAAGATGTAGAGGCGACTTTCCAGGAGCACTGTGTATTGATGGTCGGGTTCGATGATGACTACGTGTATGTGAACAACCCGTTCGAAGGGATTCAAGCACAAGCGGTGGCCAAATGGTCGTTCATCGAAGCTTGGGAGCAGATGGGAAGCAAGGCACTAACATATAAGGATTAGAGGCTGTCTCTTTGGGGGCAGCCTTTGTCTATTCATTTTGTTCCTGATATAGGGTTTTTGTTCATACGAGAAGGACTTTGCCATATGGTATGGAATACATATCAAGTCTTTCATTACCTCTTAATGAACAGTTGAAGGTGCGTGTATACAATGGATTCTTTGTTATCCCGTAATAGATTTGGGGCGGTCAAGCAACGGTTCTTGGACGAGAAAGAAGAATATGTCAAAATCATACTATTATTCGCTTATTTGTTCTGTGTGGCGTCGGCATCCACGGTCGGACGTACGGCGGCGGACACGTTATTCTTAACTCATTTCTCGGCATCCAAGCTGTCGCTGATGTACTTGCCGCAAGCAGCAATTCTTCTATTAGCAGGACTTGTGTACCAGAAGCTCTGCAAACGAATACGAATCGATCTGTTGTGCACGATCGTTACGATTGGAGTAGGTGTACTTAGCCTTGGTTCCCGGTTGGTAGCCGGACTAGGATTGAACTGGATTTACGCTGTTATGTATGTGGCGTTCGACATGTTCAATTTCCTGATGATCGTTTGCTTCTGGCAGTTTGCCACTTCTGTCATGGATCAGCGTAAGGCGAAGAAGTTGATCAATTGGGTTGGTAGCGGGAGTATCGTTGGGGGGATCGTAAGCGGTTTTGGTCTCAAGCTGCTCGTTCAGCCGATTGGAACTTTGAACTTGATTATCGTCTATGCCGGGTTGCAGCTGCTATGCTTTGTATTCGTGAGAATGATCATCCGCAAGGTCGCGGATAAGAAAGCAACATTTGATGTGGTATCCGGCAATCGCAAGAAACAAGCGGCAGGCGAGAAGCGAAGATCTCGGAATCCGGGAGAATCAGGCGGAATATTCCGCCATGTTCCTCATTTGAAGTACATCGCTCTCATTGCGGCGACCATTACGTTATCGTTAACATTCGCTGATTACCAGTTCAAGATCATTTTGAGGGATACGCTGCAGGATGAAGCATTGGCTGGGTTTATGGGCAGCTTTTATGGCTATGCGGGTATTCTCGCTTTGGGGGTTCAGTTTTTTGTAACAGGAAGAGTTATATCCAACTTTGGCGTGATGACGTCGCTGCTAGTGCTGCCGGTTGCTCTGCTCACTGGATCGATTGGCGTTCTAATTGCGCCGATTCTGGCGTTATCCGTTCTCGTTAAAGGCAGTGACAAGGTGCTGGGCGATACGATCTATTCTTCGGTTAGCCAATTGATAATGTTCCCCATCCCTCCGGATTACAGGGCAAGGGCGAAGAGTTGGCTGGACGGTACTGTGAAGAATGGTGCCAAGGGGCTTGCTGCCATTAGCCTCATCATCTTGTCGCCGATCTTATCCATCCAACAATTCAGCATCATCATTGTCGTGCTTTTAATTTGTTGTATATTCGGAGCCCTCCGGATTAAGAAAGCTTATATGCAACTGCTCATGTCCACTCTGCAGACGAGAGGAGACGTATTGGATGCGGAGTGGGACATCATGGACGCGGCTAGTTTGAAAGCGTTGGTCGAAGCGCTGCAAAGCCCTGATCCCTTGCAGGCCTTATATGCACTTCGAATATTGCAAAGCATCAAAGCTTACGATCTAACCCCACATATCCCACAGCTATTGCGGCACGCGTCCATGGAAGTCAGGGTAGAGGGGTTGAAAGTAGTCCAGCGGCTTGTTCCAAAAGACGGCGAAGAGGAACTGGAGCGATTCCTGCTGTCCGCTCAGCCGCTGGAGAAATCACATGCTATATTGGCGTTGGCTGCCTACGGACACGAGGCTCAGTTGGAACGAATCAGCTCTTATCTGGTGGATGAGCATGTACAGGCCAAGTCTGCCGCGATTGCCGGACTAATTAGTCATTATGGAGTCGAAGGGATGTTTCAGGCTGTAGGTACGATCAAGCAGTTAATCGATAGTGAAGAGGAAGAGGACCGTGTAGCGGTAGCTTCCTTATTCGGACAAATTGGAGTATCAAGCTTCTATAAGCCGATTATTCCGCTATTGTCCGACCCTTCTCATCAAGTGAGAACACGTGCCCTGGAATCTGCGGCACTTCTGCGCGTACCGGCGCTTGTCCCTCATATCGTCCCTCTGCTCGGCAGCAGTAGCACTCGACAGCTTGCGATCGAAGCGTTGGCAGGTTACGAGGATCAGGTCATAGTTCCGCTGATTGAACCCTACCTATTGTCAGAGGGAGCGATCTCGCAGCACGTACCTAAAGTATACGAGCGGATCGGGACGCAGTGGACATTTGATAGGATGCTACGCAACTATGCCCTGATTCAGGGAGATAATCGCACAAGCATGCTAGACTCGATGATGCGTATGAACGAACGAGGGCGTTATGCTGCTTCTGCAGCTGTGGAGAAGCTGATCGTGGAGGAAGCGGACTTGTATGGCCATTTGATTGATTATACAAGAGGTTTCGAGGCGGCAATGGAGGTTGCGAACGTTGCGGAAGCGGTAACTCGACTGCAGAAACAAACCGCTCTCCGCATATTCGGATTGCTCTCCTTCATGTACGATTCCAAGACCATCAAGGCGGTTTATACCAATTGGGCGAATGGAGATGCGCGTCGACAAGCGAATGCGGCTGAAGTCATCGATCAACTGGTTCATGGGGAGATGCGTTCGGTCATTACCCGCGTGATGGCTATGACGGGTTCAGCCCGTGCTGCGAAACCGCCTGATGCGGAGGTGATGGTGACCCGGATGCTTGCTCTACGTCTTCTCCCGCATGGAGATCGCTGGTTGGATTGCTGCATTACGGATGCCCTCAGTAAACTTCCGGCCGCGTCCAATAAGTGGCGTGACGTTGAAGGACAGGATTCGAAGCAACATCCATCAGATGTGGGTCAACAGATGGAGCAAGTCCGTCTGCTACATCAAGTCACATTGTTCAAAGGGTTGTCAGGGAAAGACTTATCCGTGATCGCCCAGCATCTCCGTGAAGTGAATAAGGCGGCGGGAGAGGTCATTATTCGCGAAGGGGAGGAAGGCGACTCCTTGTATTTGATCCGACAAGGCAGGGCGAATGTGATTCGACGTGAGGCTGTCATCGGCAAGCTGCAGGATGGGGATTGCTTCGGCGAGATGGCGGTACTGACAAGCGGATTGCGAACGGCTACCGTAATTGCGGATGAACCGTGCAGCTTGTGGAGGTTGGATACGGCCGTATTCTATGAAATGATGTTCAATCAGTCGGAGATTGCCTTAGAGATGATGAGACTTCTGTCTCAGCGACTGCGGGGAGCGATTGATCGTAAAGTCCATGACCGTCCAGAAACCGCGATTCCTGCAATGAACGAGGCGGCAGCGACATCCAACGATAACGTTGCGGTCGACACGAGACCATCACCGCGCTCCACAGGAGCAGAGGAAGTAGTGCGTACGGACTCGAGTTTGTCTACGGATAACCAAACGATATTACGGCGGATTCTCGTGCTGCAGAAGATTAGGTTATTCGCCAATTTTTCGCAAGACGATTTCGTAAGATTGGCCAGAATGGTAGAAGAGGTCCACTACGAACCAGGTGAACGAATATATTCGGCTGGAGAAGAAGGCGGGATGATGCATGGGATTATCGAAGGTCGTGTCCGGGTGCATCATGGAACGGAAACGCTCGCGCTGCTCGGTGAAGGCGAGTATATTGGGGAAATGTCGATTATCGACAATGAGCTGCGTTCCGCGGATTGTACGGCTGAAGAGCGACTCGTGCTGTTGCAGCTGACACGCGAGCAAGTGCTGTCTTTCTGCTTCCAGCACATCGAGGTGATGAAGGGGATGATGGGTGTATTAGCTGAGCGATTGAAGCGAACGCAGGAACAAGGATAACGAATAGTGAAAAGCGGATAGGGGTGCTGGGGGGACCGAAAATCCTGCGCGAAAGTGCAGTATTTTTTATCGATACAGCTTGTTTCTGAAGGAAATCCTGCAATAGTACATCAATTTTAGTCAGAGTTCGCTCGCTTAGAAGCAATTCAAGCAGAAATCATAGGCCCCACCGTGAAGTTAAGCCCAAAAGTGTACGGGAAACTTAATTTTTTAAAGGAAAGTAGGACAGGAGAGGGCAGGCAGAGGGAGTGAAGAAGCGGCAGCGTCCGCCTTTGAAATCATGGTCCAACATCGAAAACCCTATAATCCAAGGGCCATGATTTCAACAGCGGTCGGAACCCATCTGCCTGCCCTCCCACGCGCCACACGAAACTCAACCACCAAGGAACCGGCCTCTGACCGGGTTTTTCTTAATCGGGGTCCCCGCAAAGTAATAGGAATAAGCTACGATGGATCCAATTTACTTTGTGGGGTTATTTCTAGGGTCTGGGGTTCTTTTGTTAACGAGCAACGTCTGGCTCACCCAGATGGCGTTCATGACTAGCAACGCACTTGCTATGTAGAAGATGCCGCGAATCCCGATGAAGCCAGATAGCGCTCCACCTACGACGGGACCGATCATGTTGCCAAGGCTTAGAAAGCTGCTGTTGAAGCTATAGGACCGGCTCTCCATCCCATCGGGGGTATACTTGCGAATGAGCGCGTTGACCGAGGGGAGCAAGCCTCCCATGAATACCCCAAGCATGAACCGGATCGCGAACAGCTGCCATACATTCTGAACCCATGCTTGTGGAATGAAGATTAGGGCGGCGCCCAGCAGGGAAAACAATAGGATCTTGGCTTGTCCGATTCGATCGCCCAAGCGACCAAGCAAGGGAGACGCGATCATATTCGAGAATCCCGTTACGGACCCCACCAGTCCAGAGAAGAAGGCGAGATATTCGCCCTTGCCATGAAGCTCCTGTACAAATAACGGGATCAGCGGCATGGAGCTAAGCAGGGCGAATTGAATGAGCAGAGTAACAGTGAACAACGCCATCAATTGCGGGATTTTCCCTAGTTGCTTGAACCCTGCGATGATCGATAGGCTCGGTTTCTTCGCCGCTTCCTCAGCATTGAACGTTTCCTTGACGACAATCATGGCAAGCAGTGAGGCGAAGAACAGCAATCCACCTGTGATGTAGAAGATGGATCGGAATCCGATCCATTCCGCCAGCAAGCCTCCGATTAATGGCCCCAGAATCGTCCCGGCCACGCTGCCAGACTGAAGAGTTCCCATCGCGAAGCCCATGCGGTTCTTCGGAGCAGTGGCAGACATGAGCGCGACAGCAGCCGGGATGAAACCGGCGATCGTTCCATTCAGAATGCGCAAGAATAGCAAATGCCACACATTACCGGAGAGGCCCATCAGAGCCATCACGATAGCCATGCCGAAGCCGGAACGCAACAGCATGACCTTGCGTCCATACCGGTCCGCGAGCTTGCCCCACAGCGGCTGGAAGAAGAACGAGGTGACGAAGTTACCAGCGAATATGATGCCCGCCCATAAGGAGACATCATTCGTATCTGTAATCCCCAATTCTTGAATATACAGGGGCAGAAAAGGAATGACCATTGTCATTCCTCCCATGACCAGAAACTGGCCGAACCACAAAACAATTAAGTTAGCTTTCCAGTTACCCATCCGATACCTCCACAATTATGACCCTTATTATAGCAGAACTTGTTTCAATTACGAAAGTTGTATGGAGTCAGCACATTACTTTGGACAAACCGCTAAGTGATTTGCTATGATGAGGATGTAACACATTGTAAATTTTCAATTCCGGTCTAGGTAACTGGCGAAGCGTGGAGCACCACGGGGGAGCCTGGACTGTCATACATACCGTTCGCCTGGGTGAAAACGTTTAGAGTTGATTGGACGGATGCAGCGACTAGCTGCAAGTTCCGTAGGTCATCAACTCCGAATGTTTTTTTGTTTATTTTCGATTATATCGAGGTATTCAAAGGAGAGGATTAAGGATGAACTTGTTGTTGAAAGGAAAGCCTGTAGCCGACGAAGTTTACGAGCAGATCAAGCAAAAAACGGTACAGCTTCTAGCGGACGGATGCCAATTGAATCTCGCCGTTATAGTAGTTGCAGGTGACCCGGCATCAGCTTACTACGTGCAGGCCAAGCGCAAGGTGGCGGATCGAATCGGGATTGGGTTCCAGGTACACGAATTCAGCGCACAAGGCAAAGAGCGGGAACTTCTCGACTGCATCGACCGATTAAATAAAGATGCATCCGTACACGGAATTATGCTTGAGCTGCCGTTGCCGAAGCATCTGTCTACTCGGCGTGTGACCGAGTCAATTACACCGCTGAAGGACGTGGACGGGGTTACGCCTGCGAACAAGCTCGCGCTGCTGACAGGTGCACCGGGTCTTGTGCCTGCGACGCCTCAAGCTTGTATTCGTCTAGTGAAGCATTACGGCTACAAGCTGGAGGCGAGCAACGTAACGCTCATCGGCCGTGGACAGACCGTTGGCATGCCGCTGTTCCATCTGCTCCAGCGGGAGCAGGCGACCGTGACCGTATGCCACTCGCGTACACGTGACCTGCAACAGCACGTTGCCCGTGCCAACATCGTCTTCGCAGCGGTAGGCTCCCCGGGACTTATCACCCGGGAAATGATTCACGGCGATCTGGTATTGATCGACGCAGGTATGAACGAGCGTCCGGATGGTACGATTGCAGGTGACGTAGAGCCGTCTGCTGGAGAAGCTGCTGCTGCATTTACCCCCACACCGGGCGGAATCGGTACGCTCACAACAGCTCTGTTATTCCATAACGTACTGAAAGCATACGAGTTGCAGATTGCCAATATGGAACAGGGGGCATCGCTATGATACGTCAACGTACATTGGATCGAAGCATGCAGGATTTTCTTCAGGAAGCAGGTGCGGCTACCCCGACTCCCGGTGGTGGCAGCGTAGCCGCGCTTGTCGGATCGTTAGGGGCAGCAATGGCCTCAATGGCGGCGAATTTCACCAAGGGCGTGAAGTTCGCCGCGTTGGCGGAACAAGTAGAGAGCGCATTAGCGAGGCTGCAGCACACTTCCTTGCAATGCGAGGATTTGCTGGAGGCAGACATCGTATCATTCGAGCGGTATATGCAAGCGATGAAGCTGCCGAAGTCGACAGATGAGGAACAGGCGATCCGCAAGCACGCGTTGCACGAAGCTTCTCTGGAAGCGATCGCGATTCCCATGCGATTGATGGAGGTGTGCCGCGATGCGCTTACCCTGACTGGTGAGCTAGCCCCTTGTGCCAACAAGAACGTCATCTCCGATCTTGGGATCGGTGCACTATTGTTCGAGGCTGCGGCTCAATCCGCATTGCTGACTGTTGAAATCAATCTGGCAGCTATGCCGGATTCTGAGCAACGTCAGCAATTCGAACTATCAACCCTTGAGTTAATTCGGGACATTATATGTCGCAAAGAAAGCGCAGTCGAACAAGTACGACATAGGATTAGAAATATGGTAATCTGAGATTCAGATCAGCTTGGCAATGGATGGGTGAGAGGAGCAAGCAGGATGGACCAAGGAGAACATAACAACCAGGTGAAGCAAGGGAATCTGATTCTGGGGAGTCGTCGTTTACAAATCGGGATGTGGAACGGATTCGATCTGGAGCGCTGGACGGCGTATGCGACAGAGCGTATTACAGGTCTGGAAATATCGCAATTCTTGAGTACTACTCAGTTGGAGGAATTGGCCACGTTCATAGAGACGCATAAGCTGGCATATGGGATTCATACCCCTGTTCTTGGAGGGCAAGGCTATTCGTTGCCAGGCATTACAGCGATTGATCGTGAAGAGCGGGAATTGGCCTATGCTCGGCTGGAACAGGAAGCGGAGCTGGCCTCCCGATTCGGGGCGGACTATGTGCTTACTCATTATCCTTACCCATCCATCTTCCCGACAGTTAAGGACGAACGGTACTTGGCGACCTTGCCGCAATTCGACCGCTATGAGATGAATCAGGTGCATCCCGGCGATTTTGTGGAGTTCAGTCGTAGGGCGTTCAATCAGATCAGCGAGCTGCAAGTTCGCCATGGACAGCGGATCGTGTTGGAGTATGACTTTTTCGGAGATTTGGAGGAGAGCTGGATCAGCTTATTCGAGGAGTTTCCAGACATCAAGCTTGTTCTTGATTTGCAACGACTCGATATTCATAAACGGGTGTTCCCGGCTTTCGATCCATACGCTTTCATGAATGCTGCAGCCAAGTATGTGTATCTGATTCACTATAGCAATGTCAAATATGAACCGGACAAGATGGATCGCCATTTGCCTGTGCTTCCGGGTCAGCTATCCGACCCCGAATACGGGGATGCCAGCGGGTACTTGGACTTTCTGTCGCAGCGCAACGATACGTTCCATGTGACGTTCGAGCACAATCCGGCGCGAGTGTCGAAGCAGGAGCTGGCGTTGTGCTATGACTCCGCCGTGTCGATCATGATGCGACAAGCAGAAGGGAACGTGACTGCAAGATGATTAACTTAGCATTATTCGCCTCCCATAACGGCTCCAACGTCCAGGCGATACTCGATGCATGCCGGGATGGTAATCTCGATGCCCAGGTGTGTGCGGTCATCAGCAACAATTCGACTTCTTATGCATTAGAGAGGGCCCGGGCCTCACAGGTACCAGTCTTTCATTTGAGCTCCAGAGCATACCCGGATGAAGCGGAACTGGACAAGGCGATCCTGGCAACATTGATTCATCAAAAGGCCGATTGGATCATCCTAGCGGGCTACATGAAGAAGCTCGGGCCTGCAACATTAGCACGGTATAGCAACCGAGTAGTCAACACCCATCCTTCTCTTCTGCCCAAATACGGAGGGAGAGGGATGTACGGCATACACGTGCATCAAGCTGTATTGGATGCGAAGGAGAGCGTAACCGGCGTTACGGTACATTTGGTGAATGGGGCATATGATGAAGGAGCGATTCTGGCGCAATGCGAGGTTCCCGTCCTGGTGGACGACACGGTTCACACGTTAAGTGCTCGTGTGCAGGAGACGGAACGCGAATTATATGTGGAGACGCTGAACCGGCTATGCCGAGGAGAACTGCAACCGCAGCCTCACTGACGTCGTCTCCATGTTCGCAATTAAGGTAATAAGCTGCTGCGAACCTCATCGCGGCTGCGGTTGCGGCTTCCTTGACCGTATCTCAGCCAAGTTGCGTGCTCCAACTCCGTGTCTTCGCTAGAACAACGACTGCTGATCACGAATCTCGGACGGCCCTTCACTTCGTTATAGATTGAGGCGATGTATTCGCCGATGATGCCCAGACTGAACAGAATGACACCACCAATAATCAGCAGCAATAAGATGACGGTAGTAAATCCGGTCACGGCATTGCCGATCAGCTTATAATACAATGTCTGACCACCTAGCACCGTCGCCCCGACAAAGAACAGAAGGCCGATGAAGCTGATCAGCCTAAGCGGCAGCGACGAGAAGGCGACAATCGCCTGGATGGCAAGACGAATGAGGGAGATTATTCCCCAACGGCTCTTACCTACCTTACGCTCAGGAACGTCGAACTCGATCTTGGTCACGTTGAATCCAAGCCACCTGGACATCCCGCGGAAGAACGTGCTGCGTTCCGGCATTTGTGTCCAGGCTTGCACGACTTTACGGTCCAGCAGCTTGAAATCCGAAGCGCCTTTCAAGTTGTACCCGGTCAATTTATTCAACAGTCCATAGAAAACGATAGAGCCGACCTTGTTTCGGAGGGATTCCTTCCCGCGGCTTCGTTTCACGGCTTCGATTATATCGGCTTCTCCGCTCCTCCACATCTCGACCATCTGGGGGATGAGGGAGGGGGGGTGCTGCAGATCAGCGTCGATCAAGATGACGGCGTCGCCTCGAGCGTTCTCCAACCCGGCGCATAACGCCATTTCCTTGCCGAAGTTTCGGCTTAACTTAATGCCGTGCACACAAGGTATCGTCTGAGTGCACAACTCGATTCTCTCCCACGTATTGTCGCTCGAACCGTCGTCCACGACCAAGATTTCATAATCGTTTGTCACCTTGCGAATCTCATCCGCGATCGTGAGCAGGACATATTCAAGGTGCGAACTCTCATTATAGGCAGGCACCACGACGGTTAATTCCGTATACTTGTTCATTTTCCTTCACTCCTGTACCTACAGTTACGTTCCAAGCTCTTCATTCTTCTGCGCCGCTCCCGGGACAGCGGTCATATTCGTAAGCCCATGGGTAGTCTTCTCCCAATAAAATGGCTTCGTAATTAGCTGCCAAGCTGCTTTGACAGCGGCGATGCTCATCAATACCCAGTAGATAGGGGTAAACAAGGCATACCGGATCAAGCTATAGGAGAATGCGTGTTGGCCCTTGTTGCCCATCTCTACTATGATCCAGTACATCCCGATCAGATTGCTGAAGACGAAGAAGAAATTTCCGATATACAGCTCGACAGCCGACAAATAATAGATGATCCCTGGGAAAAACATCGGGATAGCGTGCAGCTTCCACCCATACCATAGCAGCACCATAATCCAGAAGGCAGGGTTGAGTAGTGGCAAGAGCGGCGTAGCTAGCACCATAACCTGAAAACCGAGAAAGCCTTTGAGCCCAAGCTCCTTATACAGTCGGATCGGATTGCGCATATGCACGAGCCATGTTTGCATATATCCTTTGATCCAGCGTGATCGTTGACGAATCCAGTTGCCGACACGACTAGTCGCTTCTTCCCAAGTACGGGAGTCGACGATCGCGGTTTTATAACCTTCCTTGTACAGGCGGATGCCTAGATCCGCATCCTCGGTAACGTTGTAAGGGTCCCATGCATTGACATGCTTCAGGGCACTTATCTTGAAATGATTCGACGTGCCTCCGAGCGGTATCGGAATATCAAGCTGCATGACACCCGGAAGTAATAGCTCGAACCACATGCTGTACTCCTGTGTGAACCATCGGGTCAGCAAATTTTGTTCGCTGTTGAAGTAGTTCAGCTTCGCTTGAACGCAGACGAACTGCTCGGGCAGTCGTTGAAACGACAAATGCACTTTCTTCAATTGATCAGGATCTGGTCGATCCTCGGCATCATAGATGACCACATATTCGCCACGGGCCCGGATCAGGCCGAAATTACACGCCTTCGGCTTCGTCTTGGGCAAGCTGTGGGGAACAACAATTGTCGTATAGTAGGGCGGCAGCTTCAAGCTCTTCAAGAGTTCTTGGGCTTCCACGTCGTCCTCTTCAATGAGCAAGCGTACGTCCAGCTTCGCCTTCGGGTAGTCCAGCTGTTCTATATTATCCAGAAGGTGGGGGATAACTCGACTTTCCTTATACATCGGAACCAGAATCGTATAGATCGGCAGCTCTCTCTCATCAATCGCTTCCAGCTCCTCTGGCGTAAAACGCAATTGGGCGTTGGATCGAGTGCCCTTCATAATAATGGTGAACTTGAATACCGTCATGATGAAGTAAAAGGACTGTATGCTTATGTTGAGAAAAACTAGTGTATATAGCCAGTTCCATAACAATCCAATCGTCAATGCAACACCTACTATTCCCCCGAACACTAACTGGCTTTTCATAAAAGTGATGTGCGCTGAATTTTCCGGTTTTTCCGTGGCGAGCTTATTCGTACTCTCGTGCATCAATTCATCTTCGTAGATCGATTTCCAGAAAAATTCCATCTCGTCCCGTGTAGCCAACACCTGCTCCATTGCGGTGTTCAGTACAGCTTCGATTGCCTTGATCTGTTCCACGGTTAAGGGGGACCCGACAGCCACCAGGAATCGGCTACCATCTTCTTTGACGACTACAGCATCATATTGGCGTGCCATGTATTCGGGCAGTTTGACGATGTTCTCGAAGTCAAGATCGGTCCCGATTCGACCGATGCTGCTCTGTGTAGCGACAGCCCGGTACAGTTCCTCCGGTTCGATAAGCTGTAACGACATGAGGATGTCCCCCAGCAAACCTCCGCTCTTCCGTTGGAACACCAACGCTTGGTCGAGTTGGTCTTGCGAGATGAGACCATTCGCCACCAACATATCACCAAGTCGTCCTTTGGGCGGCAGCTTGCGAAGCAGACGCTCGACAACGCTGCGGTCCACCACACTCATCTCTACCAGAATATCGCCGAGACGACCCCCTGACTTTTCCTGGTGCTCCATCGCGTCTTGAAGCTGCTCCGGGGTAATCAGACTTTCCTCCAGCAATTTCTCGCCAAGCTTACCTCCACCCTTTCTTGCGGGAGTGGGTGATTCACTGGTTTCCAGTGTGAGTGCAGGTCGAGCATCCAGTTCAGCCATCATATCCATCTTGCGAAGGATCAGGCGGTCCACATTTGCTTTCTTCTGTTCCAGCTTCCAGAGTAGATGCTCAGCTTCCGTCTGCTGTTGCTTCCGTTTCGCTTCGTGACCCAGTCTCTCCAGTTCAAGTCGTCTTCTCTGTAAGATCAATTCATGACCCAGTTTGTCTATGCGCTGATGGACAGTCGATTTCTTTAATCCGAATAATACGGTATCAAAACGTCTCATCGATTCTCATATTGCGAAATCCAATCGGATAATCGGGTTTCTAGCCTTTCCAGTTGCTGAAGTTCTTGCTTGACCTTATCCAGAGAACGTCTTGATGGCTGCGATTGTTCGGCGAATTGCTGTCGCTGCAATTCCAATTGCTGCTCGATCAGGAGGTGTTCGGTTTCAAGTAAACTGATGTATTGTTCAACGCTAGCTCGCGAATAGCCTAACCAGCTTCTTCTTCCTCTCATTGGACTACCGCTCCCTTTAACGTACTTGGATTAGATGTGTGCTCACTCTCCGCGATGCCTGTGTCGATGTTCATGTCGAATCTCGATCAGATTCAGATTGGATTCAGCAATTAACATCACAGCATTCGCATCGTGGAGCGTAATTATGGCTCCTACTTGTACCGATTTCTCAACACCGTCCAGATGAATCGTGCCGATTCCGCTGACGATCGTCCAGACGATCCATTCGCAGTCGTCGGTGGATGTATGACAAATACTCTCCCCCGTCATAATGTGAATTCGTCTTGTTACCGCCTCCACGTTAGGTCGGATGTTTACCTTATCGACTACGCAAGACCAGCCGTATGTAGTCTCTAAGTATCGGGGCCGATCCGGCGGAATGCTCTTGATCATATCTTTCAGCCTTACACTGGCCTCCTTGTTCGAGACAAGAATGCCTTCAGGGCTTGCCGCTACAACAGCGTCTTGCACGCCCAGTACGACAACCGGAATACCCAATTCATTGAACAGGACAGTTCGGCTGCTATCCTCGCTTATATACCCTTCACCATAGATAGGATCAGCCATCTCTTCCGTTATCGTGCTCCATGTCCCTAAGTCTTTCCAATCCCCCTCATAGCGGATGACGGCTACATTCGGCTCACGTTCCACGACTTCATAATCGAAGCTGCGGCTTGGCAAGTCGTCGTATTGGGCTTGCAGCTCATCGAACTGGACGGGAAGTCCGCGTTCTTCCATAAGTGACAGCAAGTACTGTATACGGAAGGCGAAGACACCGCAATTCCATAAAGCTCCCTCTTGAATGAGCTGATCGGCGACAGTTGTAGGTGGCTTCTCTACAAACCGTTGTACCCTCATGGGGCCGATAGGGCTCTGATGATGGTGAGGAACGATGTATCCATACTTCTCTGAAGGATGATTCGGCTTGACGCCGATCAAGGCAAGATTAGATTTCGTCTGCTCCAACATAGCGGGAAGCTGCATCAACTTGTGGAAGAAGGCATCCTCTACATAGCTGTCGACCGGCATCACGATAACTGATTCTTGAGGATTGACTTGCTCGACCGTGTGTAAATAAGCACAAGCTAGTGCAATGGCCGGGAACGTATCCCGTCTCTGGGGCTCCAGCACCAACGGAAGCTTGGGACTCAGTTGCATGCGAATCATATCCTGCTGAGATTCAGATGTTGAGATAATCGTAGAATGATGCAGATTCAAGCTTTGCAGCTGTCTCCAGACACGTTGAACCATGGAAATACGTGTGCCATCTTCAGCCGGTAAAATTTTCAGAAATTGCTTGGATCTAGTGTCGTTGGATAAGGGCCATAGTCGTTTTCCAGATCCGCCGGATAATAATATAATGCGCATACACACCTCTTAATCGAGTATTGATTCATCCTCCAAGTGTACGGTTGAGAAAAGGTTAGTGTGTATTCGTACGAGTAAGGGTGGAGCACGGCAAGAGTCGAATAGCGGCGAGTTACTGGCAACAGGAGAGAATGAGTCTAATTACCTAATTTTAGCACACGCATTTGAACAATTTCTGAACGGAAATATGTGAAATGTATCACGTACACTACAATCTTAACAAAAGGATTCGTCCCAAACATGCATCAATTGTAACAAATTGTTGAAAACTGTGGGTTGGTACATGTTGGGTGAAAATAATTAATATGGAATATTCCGATAATGTTATATATTGGAAATTAAAGATGAATAAACATATAATCATCAGCCCGCCTGGATACGGCTCAGGAAAGAAAAGGGAGGGTTTGTTTGTGTAGGTCTTTAGAACCGTTTTTCGATGAGCTCCGGGTATAAAAGAGGCGCAACGCTTTGTAGCCTGCTTCTCGCATAAATCTGCTATAATAAGTAGTGATATTGATAAACAAGGAGTCACAAATGAGAGAATCGAGATCCGAACGACATAAGAACAACAAGAACAAACATACACGGTTATGGAGCCGTAACATGAAGATTCCAATCGCTGCTTCCTTGCTGCTATTGGCGGTAATCTTATTGACTGTTTGGGCGATGAACAATCGCAGTGAGCAACCGGACGCATCCGAGCTGTTACCCACAGCGAGCCCAAGTAACAATGCGGGAATAGGGACGACACCCTCACCGTCCATGGCACCGTCTAATACGACTAAGCCTGGCACCCCAACGCCCGTACCAACGTCTTCGTCAACACCAACACCAACACCAACACCTTCACCAATCAGCAATGGAGCTGAAGGTACAGGAGGGGCTGCAAAGCCGGGCGATGACTCCAAGGTGAATTTGGCTTTTGTAGGGGACGTTATCTTCGCAAGTACGGTCGAGACGGCGTTGAGGAAGAATGGATTTGACTATCCTTACACGAATGTGAAATCGTATTTGCAGAACGCAGACTTAACGATCGCCAACTTGGAAAGCCCGATCACATCTCGAGGGGAAGAGCAGAAGAAGGAGTATGTGTATCGTTCGCCAGCGGAGGCGCTGAAATCGTTCTCCGAGGCCGGCTTCGATCTGGTGAACATGGCCAACAATCACATTCTTGATTATGGCGTGGACGGGTTACTGGACACATTCAATCATTTGGACCAAGCGGGAATCAAGTATGTAGGCGCTGGACGGAATGTGACTGAGGCGTTCCAGCCTGTAATTATCGAGAAGAAGGGGATTAAGATCGCCTTCCTCGGGTTCAGCAAGGTTGTTCCTACAGCCGAATGGAAAGTTGGCAAATATAAGGATGGCAAAGATCGTCCGGGGGTAGCGGATACGTATGCATTGGAAATGCCGCTCGAAGCGATCAAGCAAGCGAAGAGCAAGGCCGATCTCGTTGTTGTCATTGCCCACTGGGGCGTCGAACGCAACGATTTGCCGGAGAGCTACCAGCGGGAGTTCGGGAGGAAATATATCGATGCAGGTGCAGACTTGATTATTGGCGGACATCCTCATGTGTTGCAAGGATTCGAGCCATATAATGGCAAGTGGATTGCGTATAGTACCGGTAATTTCCTGTTCACCACTAGAGCGGACGCACCAAAAACTTGGGATTCCGGTATTTTGCAAGCTGCCTGTACGAAGCAGGGGGGCTGCGAGCTGAAGCTAGTTCCGGTGTTGACGAAGTGGGCGCTGCCGGACATTATGAAGGAACCGGAAAGTCTCAAGCTGTTCGAGCGATTGTCCCACATCTCGTTCAGCGCTATAGTTGACAAGGATGGAACGATACGAGCAGCCAGCAATAAAACAAATACGAATCCGTAGCACGAAGGGGTCAAGTTATCTATGATGGAGCAAATTCGCAACATTTACTGTATAGGAAGAAACTACAAGGCACATGCGGCCGAGATGGGGAATGCGATACCCGAGCAGCCGATGCTGTTCGGGAAGCCAACGCATGCCTTGATCGAGATGAACGGTGGAGACATAACACTACCAGGTGGTCGTGGAGAAATTCATTATGAAGCCGAGCTTGTCGTTCATATTGCTCGGCCCTATGAACCGGGGATTGATGTCGATGACCTGATCGACTATTATGCGCTTGGTATTGATCTTACGTTGCGCGATGTTCAGAGCGAACTGAAGAAGAAAGGGTACCCCTGGCTCGCAGCCAAGGGCTTTCGCTATTCCGCACCCCTTACTGGCTTCCATCCGTTCCCGGGCGTATCCGCTCTTCAAGCGACAGATTTCACGCTGCTGAAGAATGGAGTGGAAGTACAGCGCGGCAACACGAATAATATGATCTTCGACTTGCAGGTCATCGTGGATTTTACAGCACGGCACTTCGGACTTGGGCAAGGCGACATTATTTACACAGGAACACCAGAAGGAGTGGGCCCGATAACGGATGGAGACCGGTTGGAGCTGTTCATGGCGACCACTTCATGGGGAGCTGCCACTTTTCACTTGAACGGGTAATGGAGGCTGAACATACATGGCAACGGAAACAACAGGAGTGCATGCAGCAGATCGGATGTATTGGATAGACGTCATGTTCCGGATCGCGAGTCCGGTCCTGCACGCGCTGTCGAACCGGCAATTAAAGGACAAGATGCCCGTGGAGCGAAAGCAAGAAGATCGCTTTTCCTTCACGTATTTGGAAGCGATGGGTCGGCTGCTCTCGGGACTGTCGCCATGGCTAGAGAATGGGCCGCAAGACGGCGAAGAAGGCAAGCTGCGAGCGTTATTCGCCAATCAGGCTAGAACTGCTATCGATGCAGGAACCGACCCGCAGTCGCCAGATTACATGAACTTCTCGGAAGGCTTCCAGCCGATTGTGGATGCAGCCTTTCTAGCACTTGCCGTAGTGCGTGCTCCGAACGAGCTGTGGGAGAAGCTGGATGAGCGGGTACAACGCCAATTAGTCGATGCGTTGAAGCGGAGCCGGACTCGCAAGCCTTACTTCAATAACTGGCTGCTATTCGCGGCCATGGTTGAGACCGCTTTGTATCGGATGGGGGAAAGCGACTGGGATCCGATGCGGATCGATTATGCGTTGAAGCAGCACGAGCAGTGGTACTTGGGGGATGGCATGTACGGCGATGGTGTCGAGTATCATGCCGACTATTACAACAGTTTCGTCATTCAGCCTATGCTGCTAGATATTGTAGAGACAGTCGGACATCTGTCCCCAGACTGGTCGGCCATGCGTGAACCGATCATTACTAGAGCGAGACGATATGCCGCGGTCCAGGAACGTTCTATCTCTCCGGAAGGGACGTTCCCGGTCATCGGCAGATCACTTGCATACCGATTCGGTGCGTTCCAGTTGCTTAGCCAGATCGCTCTCCGCGGTGAGTTGCCGGCAGATGTGGAACCGGCGCAAGTACGCGGAGCGCTAACCGCAGTGATCCGGCGAACGATCGAGATGCCTGGTACCTTCGACAGCGAGGGATGGCTGACGATCGGCTTGTGCGGTCACCAGCCGGATATCGGAGAAGCCTATATATCGACGGGCAGTCTATACTTGTGCTCCACAGTGTTCCTGGCATTAGGATTGCCGGAGAGCGATCCGTTCTGGCAAGGAGAGGCGGATTGGACCGCCAAGAAAGCTTGGAGCGGTCGGTCGGTACCGATCGATCATGCGGAGAAGAGCAGTCCAAGAACGCTGTGAGGATGAAGAAAGCGGCCTTGCCGATGTGTATGCATCGTGGCAAGGCCGCTTTTCTATTATTGCGCTTCCAACATGTGATCAGCATACTTGTCGCGGACGTCCAATATTCGGGGCAAGCTCGCCATGAAGGCATCGACTACTGCCGGATCGAAGTGATGGCCGCGCTCTTCCTTGAACAAGTTCAGAATCCGGTCCAACTCCCAGGCTTTCTTGTACACCCGATCACTTGCTAGCGCATCGAATACGTCCGCGATCCCGGTAATGCGCCCGAATATATGAATCTCTTCTCCGGCCAATCCACGCGGATACCCTTTGCCGTTCCACTTCTCATGGTGTTGTTCGGCTACAATCGCAGCGGTTTTCAGAATGTTCCGCTTGGAGTTCTTGAGCAGATTGTACCCGATCTCCGCGTGTGTCTTCATCACTTCGTATTCTTCTTCGGTTAATTTCCCCGGCTTCTTCAGGACGGAATCAGGAATCGCGACCTTGCCGATATCGTGCATCGGGGAAGCCATCTTGAGCAGCTCTGCTTCCGATTTGGCCATGCCTAGTGATTGTGCCAATATATAGGAATATTCGGCTACGCGTTTCACATGATTACCAGTTTCCTTCGAACGGCTTTCCCCGATCTCACCCATTGTGAATATTATTTCCTTCTGCGTTTCCTCGATCTCTTCCGCGAGCATGGCCGATTCAATCGATTTGCCGGAATACGAAGCCGCGAGTGTCAAGTTGCGCAAGTCTCTATCGGAGAATACTTCGCTCGGCGTCATCTTGTTGATAGCCTGATAACAACCCATAATCTCGCCTTCGTTGTTACGGAACGGTATGACCATCATTCCCTTCGTCCGATAGCCCGTTTGCTGATCGGTCTTGAGTGCGCCGTTATTCAATACAGTCCGGTAAGGCTCGTTAGAATAGGCATCGTCGATGAAGATCGGCTGGCCGGTTGCGATCGAATGGCCTGCGAGACCGGCACCGACTGGGATACGCAGCTCGCTTACCCCATGTGCGACCTTCGTCCATAGCTGTCCGCGCTGAGAGTCGAGCAGCCATACGGAGCAGCGGTCCGCCACTACGATCTCTTTGCCCATATCAGCCATAAGCGCGAGTACATGATCCAGGCTACGTTCGTTCGCGATCTTGGCCGCATAGTCCAGAATGACCTGGAGCAATTCCTCAGGTTCCAAATCCCGCTTGATTCGCGGGGTCTCAAATTCATACATTTCGTGCATCAATCAACACTCCTCGCCCCAAGCTATATAGAAGGCTTGCTCTGGCAAGCCATTAGGGTTGAAATTTGTAGCCAACACCCCACACGGTTTTAATATATTGCGGTTCCTTCGGTTCGAGCTCCACTTTTTTGCGTAGATTGGCAATGTGCACGTCAATGGATCGTTCGGTCACGAACGATTCGAATCCGCGAAGCGCGTTGATCAATTCTTCCCGACTGAACACTTTGCCTGGGAACAAGGTGAATAACTTCATTATCTCAAATTCGGAAAATGTCGTCTCAACAAAAGAACCACTCACATACAACGAGCGGCGATCCTGATCCAGTTGTACCTGGTACGAACTGGTCGGGACTTGCGGGGGCTGCGGGTGCAAGCGGTCTAGCTGTGTTGATGGCTGCAGATGGAATTGGCTGCGGCGTATAAGGGCAGATATTCTCGCGGTAAGTTCCCGCATGCTGAAGGGCTTGGACAGGAAGTCATCTGCACCGGCTGCCAGCGCATTAACCCGCTCGCTCACTTCGGTCTTCATGGAGACGACGAGGATCGGAACTAAGGAAACTTCCCTCAATTTCAGGCAATATTCCGTACCGTGCATATCAGGCAGCATCAGATCGAGCAATACAATATCCGGATTGAACGCGATCGTCTCTATTAAGCCATCTGACCCGTTCTCTGACCGTCTCACCTCGTAGCTTTCCTCGGTTAAGTACATCGCTAACATTTCACCAATCATAGGATCGTCTTCTATGATCATCACTTTGTTCACGAACCTACCGCCTCTAATCATAAAGTAATAGTTAAGAAACTATTAGGAAATTGTTTGTCCCATAGTGTCGATAATTGGTAAAGCTATCCTTCTGCCTACTATACTATATGGTAAAATGATCGTCTAGTATGGAGTGAAGGTTTCGCGTGGCAGCGGTAGGATTCGACAGTTCAAGAAAGTGTTAAAAATGTATGAGGAACGGTGACAGAAGTTCGAAGTTCTTGATATGGTATTCGTGAAAGGAATGATATAGTGGGTAAGATGAGACGATATTGTCGGCTGGCTGGCCTGATAAAGGGGGATGGCAGATGGACTACTGGTGGGTCGGATTGCTAGGAAGCGTAATTATTGCAGGTGCTGCTTATAGGAAGCGTTCGTTGTCAGTGTCTGGCGTATGGTCCGCGGTCGTGCTAGGAACAGCGCTATACACATTGGGGAGTGCAGCTTGGTTTGGGACGCTGATTGCTTTTTTTGGATCTTCGACCTTGCTGTCCAAATTCAAGCAGACGACGAAAGAGGATGTTGAAAGTGGGTTCGAGAAGTCAGGTCGACGGGATGCGATGCAGGTGTGGGCTAACGGCGGGCTGGCTCTTGCAGTATGCGCTGCATATGCGGTATGGCCGCATACGGTGCTGTATGCCGCGTTTATCGGCGTGATGGCCGCTGTGAATGCGGACACGTGGGCTACCGAGATCGGCAGCCTGAGCCGCTCAGCGCCGCGCTCGATCCTGAGCGGCCGCAAGGTAGCACCGGGCACGTCCGGCGGCGTGACCTTGCTTGGCTTCGCCGCGACAGTCGCCGGCGGCCTGTTCATCGGCGCGGCGGCCTGGCTGCTGCAGCAGCTGGACGTCGCGCTTGGGGCTGCCGCTGCGGCGCAGCTAGGCCTGGCGCCGCTGCTCGCGCTCGGCGCGCTGGGCGGTGCCGCCGGCTCGCTGGCGGACTCCGCGCTCGGGGCCGCGTGGCAGCGCATGTACCGCTGCCGCGTCTGCGGCCGCGAAGTCGAGGCGCGCCGCCACTGCGGCGAAGCGACCGCGCATGCGCGCGGGTGGACGGCGCTCGGCAACGACGCCGTCAATGTGCTCGGCTCCGTCGTGGGCGGAGCCGTTGCCGCTTGCGCGGGCGCGCTGCTGCTGTAGCGCGCCTGCGCAAGCTTGCTCTTGCTGCGGCAGCGCCTATGCTCTGGCTGCGCTTGCTGCAGCAACGCTACGACACGCTGCTTCGCTATACCAGCGCTCCAGCCCAAGCTTGCTCTCGCTGCGGCATCGCCCGTGTGCCAGCCCAACGCGTCTAAGCCGAAACCTCGAGATACATCTTAGTCCCATCGCGGTATTGGAAGATGGCGACTTGACTCATCAGCTCGATGGACAAGATTTGCTTGAACTTCTTGCGGAATTCGAAATCGTACTCCAGCTCAGACAGCTTGGCGTTCAGAACCGGAAGCATCGCTGAGGATGCGTATTGATGCACGGGGATTGATTTATTCTTATATGAAATTATTGCGGTAGTCATGGCTCATCATCCTTTCTAAATATACTACCCTCTTAATCTACTAAAAAAACATAAATATTCGATGAAAATCAGATTAGTATTCAATTTATTTTCTTAGTACTTACTTAACATTTAGACCGCTACTTTCTCGGGTCGAGGTGGATGTGGATGTGGTAACCTAACAAGAGAAGCAATCGAGTCAGCATATGGCTGGAACTAGGAAGGGGCGTACACGTGATTCGGGATTTTTTAGTGAATATTGCCCTGTTAACGGTGTTTATTTTTTTCGCAGGGCAGTGGTTTTTGAAAGCGGATCCAGATACCCGTACTACTTTGTGGTACAAGTTAAAAGTAGGCATCGTGATGGGTGTATTCGGGATGGTTCTATTGTTCGCCGGCGTCCAAGTGGATTATAACATTCTGCTCGATCTACGCCATCAATCCGTATTCGTAGCCGCGTGTCTAGGGGGACTTCCAGCTTCACTTACGGCGTATATGGTCATTATAGGCGTCCGCATGATTATGGATTTCTCGTCAAGCTTGCCTGCTGTAGCAACTGGGTTGCTTATTGCTATTGTGAGCGGAATTACGGTGCAGCGAATTCGAAGCGACGTCTACCGATGGTTGATCTTCCTCAGCTCCTTTATCTTCATCTTCATAGTGGATCTGTATTGGATCTATGATTTTCCCTTCTTTCGCGTTGTTCTACCTTTTCTCATTATAAACGTCGTGTGTGGACTATTTATTGCTGCTTTCATGATACACCTCAAGCGCGCCAATGGGCTGCTAGATCAAGTGCGCAGCGTGCAATGTGAGCTGCTCGAGATCTTACAGCAGCAGCCGGGGTATACGTTGAAGTTCCGCGAAGTGAACGGTAATTTGGTATACACGATGGCCGAAGGACAGTTGCTGCATCTGATCGGATACGACCCTGTGAGCATGGTAGGAACTTCTGTCCTCGATGGAGGGAGACTTCCTCACGATCTAGCCGTCTTTATGCATGAGCATTACAAGAATGCGTGGGGCGGCGAGCAGATCACCTTTGAGATCAGCTTCAAAGGCTACACGGCTCTCGCTACCCTGCAGCCTATCATCGGGAAGAACGGACAGACGATTGAAGTGATCTGTTCCGCGGTTAACATTACAGAACGTAAACTGGCAGAGAAGACGTTAGTGGAGAATGAGCTAAAATACAGAACGATCGTGGACAGCTCGGAAGATATGATATTCGGGTTCGAAGAGAATGGCTTAGTCATCTCCGCTAACCAGAAAATCGTCGATGTGTTGGACTACCCCTTCAAGCATATAATGGGGCGTACATTCCCCGAACTGTTCCCAGGTGAGCATGAACAACTGTGGAATCATTACTTCAATCAAGCTTTAACCGATCGTTGCAAGCTGTGGTTCGAACTCGTCATGCAGATGCCGGATCAACATGATCACACATTCTCGGTTACATTATCGCCCGTGTTCGGTGAGGATGGTTCGTTCAAGAGCATGACAGGCACGATTCACGACTTGACCGATATGATTAAGAAGAAAGAAGCCGATGAAGCGAATGCAGCCAAGAGCCAGTTCCTGGCCCGGATGAGTCATGAGATTCGAACACCGCTAAGTGGCATTATCGGGATAACGGAGTTGATGGCCAAGACAGATTTGACGGTCGTTCAGCGAGATTACGTGAGTAAGATTGATTCCTCTTCTCAAGCGTTGCTGCACATCATTAACGAAATATTGGATTTTTCCAAAGTGGAGGCAGGGAAGCTTGACCTGGAAGCAGGCCGGTTTCATTTTGCAACCGTGATCAAGAAACTGTCAGATACGATGAGCATCTTTATGGGGAAGCAACAAATTGAAATTATTTTCGATACACCGGCCAACTTGCCGGAAGAGTTGATTGGCGATTCTCAACGTCTCGAGCAAGTGCTGCTCAATCTGTGCGGCAATGCGATCAAATTCACGGAAAGAGGATATGTCGCGCTTCGGATTACGGTCGTGAAGTCGTTTGAATCTGGAGGAAGCATGACCTTGAGATTCGAGGTGGAGGACACGGGCATCGGAATATCGCAAGAGCATATCCACCATTTGTTCCAGCCGTTCTCACAAGCGGATGGCTCGACTAGTCGCAAATACGGGGGTACAGGACTCGGACTTGTGATTTCCAAGAGCTTGATTGAGCTTATGGGTGGCGAACTCTCCGTACATAGTGAACTTGGGCTTGGCAGCCGATTCCGATTTGAATTGTCTTTTCTAGTGCCAGAAGATGTGAAGCTGGAGAACTTATCGCTCTTGCCACGTCATATAGGACGTAAGGCTATGGTGTTGGAGGATAGTCCGCTCGTGTACAACCAGCTTCGGGATTATTTGGCATCCTTGCAGTTGGAGGTTGCCTGGGTGCGCTCCTGGAAAGAGGCGATCGCCTTGCTCGAGCTAAGCTGGGGAGAAGATTCGTTCGACTTGGTGCTTGCGGATATGGAAATGGACGATATGTACGGTGCAGAGACTTGGCAGCAGTTGAAGGTCGCGGCGCATATGTCGGATACGCTTACTCTAGCCATGACATCGGTAGGCGGGCGTGATGAGCTGTTAGGTCTTGGGGAAGACATCCGACCCGAGGCTATCCTGGTGAAGCCGATTAACCGGAATGGCTTGTTCGTGACGTTATCGGCTGTTCTTGATCACAGAGGGGTGTATGATGAGAGCGATTTACTTGTTCAAGCCCAAACGTTGTCAATCGGACGGAATTCATCAGGACGTATTCTGTTAGCCGAAGACAATGCTATTAATGTAATGGTTGCAACAGAATTGTTGAAGGAATGGGGCTACTATGTCGAAGTGGCGCACAACGGCGTCGAAGTGCTGAAGATGCTGGAGGAAGCCAAGTGGGACCTGGTTCTGATGGATATTCATATGCCGGAGATGGATGGGTTTGAAGTGACATGGCGTATTCGCATGCAGCCACAATACGATCAGTTGCCGATCATTGCGCTTACCGCGAATGTAATTAAGTCCGACCAGGACACGTACTACCGGATCGGGATGAACGATATTATTACGAAGCCAATCGATGTGGATGCGATGAGGCTCACTTTACGCAAATGGTTAGCTGAAGGCACCCTGATGAATCCAATGACCGGCGGGGGAGGCGTGAAGCAACAGTTGTCGCTAGCCGCTGCTGCGGCGTTGCCGCGATTGTCCGGCATCCAGGTGGGACAGGCGTTGCACCGACTGGACGGCAAAGTTATGATCTTGGTTCATTTGTTGAAACGATTCAAGCAGGAATATATGCACTTCGTTACGGATTTGCAGGAAAGATTGACGAATGGAGAGTTCGAAATAGCTAGGCGGATGCTCCATACGTTCCGGGGAGCGGCAGGTAACTTATCGGCTGTCGATTTGCTCGCCGCAGCGACAGAGGTGGAATCGGCACTTACGAGCGGAGATCGATCGGAGGACGTACTTAAGCGGTTGTTGCAGACGATGGAGGAAGAGCACAGGCGGGTCATGAACTCGATTCAAGGACTTCAGGAAGATTAAGGACTCTATTTTGATATCTTGCTATAATATTCTACTAACCTTACTTTTGTAGCGAGATGAGGTATAGTAAGGGGGCAGCGTTCAACTTCTGGACCGGAGGATAGGCACTTGCGAACAACGACAACCAAGTATTTTGACTATGGGCAAGAAGATATAGACTACTTAAGCAACGCGGATGTCACGCTCGGGGCTGCCATGCTGAGGATGGGTAAGGTGGAGCGGATCGTCATGCCTGACCTGTTCGTAGCGCTTGTCCACGCTATTGTGGGACAGCTTATTTCAGCCAAGGCTGCCCAGACAATATGGGAACGGCTGCAAGCTCAATTCGGTGAAATATCCCCGGGCAATCTTGCCAAGCAGTCGGCTGATGATATTCAACAATGCGGGATGACGATGAAGAAAGCGGTCTGCATCCGAGATATTGCCGCCATGATTGCACAAGGTGCATTCGATCTGGAACAACTGGACGAACTGTCGGATACAGAGGTAGTCAACAAGCTGGTCACGTTACATGGTGTTGGCAAATGGACAGCGGAAATGATGCTCATTCATGCATTGGGACGTCGCGATGTCGTTAGCTGGGGCGATATTGCTATTCGCCGTGGCATGATGAAATTGTATGGTCTTCCTTCGATTACACGAGCGCAGTTCGAGGAATACCGGCAGAGGTATTCCCCGCTTGGTACAGTTGCCTCGATATACTTATGGGAACTATCATTCGAATAACGAACTTAGTTGCCGAGATCAAGGAGAGGAGAGTAATGGTGGAACGAACGATTAGGGAGCAGTTGATGGAATTGGTGGATGAGAACTATCGACAATTCACCTCGGCGTTGATTCCGAACATTAATAATGTGCTGGGCGTCCGAATACCCGAGCTGCGTAAGATGGCGCGACAACTAGCCCAAGCCGATTGGCGTACTTATCTCGAACGAGCTGATGATGTGTATTTCGAAGAAATTATGCTGCAAGGCTTGGTCATCGGCTACGTAAAAACAAATATAGAGGAAGTTCTTTCGTATGTAGCCAAATTCGTCCCCAAAATCGATAATTGGTCGGTGTGCGATAGTTTTTGTATCGGGTTGAAGTTTACAGCAACGAACAGGGAGAGAGTGTGGGAGTTTTTACAGCCTTATCTAAAGTCTGATCAGGAATATGACATTCGCTTCGGCGTGGTCATGCTGTTGGATTATTATGTGGAGGAAGCGTACATTCATCAGGTGCTGCAATGGCTGGATTGCATCAAGCACGAGGGGTACTATGTCAAGATGGCGGTTGCCTGGGCCGTATCGATCTGTTATGTAAAGCATCCGGAGCCTACATTGGCGTTCCTAACCCATAATTCGCTGGACGATTTCACATACAACAAGTCTCTGCAAAAAATTACAGAATCACTGCGTGTGGATGAGGCAACCAAAGCCATGATTCGTACGATGAAACGCAAGGTAACACCGAAGCAGTAAAGCAAAATGTCAGCGTGCCTCATAGAGTCGCCGGGTGTTCCTTACACAAACAGGCTGCAGCGGAAGGGATTCCTTCCACTGCAGCCTGTTCCTGTCTTCCTGTATTATGCGTTGTAAAAGGCTACAAGCTCACGAACGATCGACTGCAGCGAGCCGTCCACGCGAGTCTGACGCTGGGGCTTCTCGAAGAGAGCCGTGATCTGCTCCGGGAATTGCTGCTCGATCCCAGTCAGCTCAATCGCCTCGTTGAACTTGGCCGGGTGTGCGGTTGCCAGTGACACGATGATGTCCTGTCCGCTGCTGTATCGGTCAGCGGCTGCAACACCACAGGCGGAATGAGGATCGAGTAAGTAGCCCGTGGAGGCTTCAATCTGCTTGATCGTGTCCAGACATTCCTGCCCCTGCACACCGTGCGCTCCAAAATCTGCATGTACATTGGCGAGCGCTTCACCGGTAATGACGATTTCGCCTGCTGTCTTGAACTGCTCCATCCGAGTACGAATTTGCGCTGGATCTTCTCCCAGTACATAGTACAGGTAACGTTCGAAGTTGCTAGCGACTTGTATATCCATCGACGGGCTGTACGTTTGTTGGAAATTGCCCGGCTTGTACACGCCCTCCAGAACGAACCTTTCCAATATGTTATTCTCATTCGTTGCGAGAATGAGCTTGCCCACTGGCAGCCCCATCCGTTTCGCCAAATATCCAGCAAATATATCGCCGAAGTTTCCGGTTGGCACGCTGAAGCTGACCTGCTTCGCCCCAGTCTGCTTGGCAACTTGGAAGTACGCATAGAAGTAGTAGACGGTCTGAGCCATGATTCGTACGAAATTAATCGAGTTGATTGCGGCGAGATGATTGCTTGTCTTAAAGTCCAAGTCGGCAAACAAGTCCTTGATCATCCTCTGACAATCGTCGAAATTGCCGTCCACCGATAAGTTCAGCACGTTGTCGTCCTGAATAGTCGTCATTTGCAATTCCTGCACCTTGCTGACTTTTCCATGCGGATGCAGGATACATATCTTAATCCCTTCCTTGCCCTTCACACCCTCGATAGCAGACGCTCCGGTATCGCCCGAAGTCGCGCCAAGAATATGAATTTTCTTCTTCTGTTTCGTTGCTACATACGTATATAGTTGACCCATGAATTGCAGGGCGATGTCTTTGAAGGCGAAGGTCGGGCCGTGGAACAACTCCAACAAGTATAAGTCATCCTTCAGCTTGCGTACAGGCGTTATGGCCGGGTCGCGGAATGTGGAATAGCTGGCATACACTAATTCCTTCAGGTCCTGCTCCGGAATTTCCCCATTCGTATAGAGACCGAATATAGCGAGCACCAACTCCTGGTAGCTGAGGTCCTGCCACTTCTGCAACGTTTCCGCGGATACAACCGGAATTTCATAAGGGACAAGCAGGCCGCCGTCATCGCCAAGTCCCATCAAGAACGCATCAATAAATCCAATCTTGCCAACATGTCCTCTTGTACTAATATACTCCATCTGGTTCTCCTCCTGCATAGCTGTTTCATTTTATATTTAGTTTAGATCATATCATCGTTTACGCAAATAATCGAATATTGACATAAATAATTTTGTGGATTGGAATGGATCGCCGTTAGCCGAGGTCTAATCGAAACTATATTTTCTCCCGATAAGTAATATGTGGAACATCTCACTAACGAGGGGGCAACAGTTAGGTCATGTATACGATCGCTGAAATGACGAATGAAGACTACGATCAATCGATTGAACTGTGGCGGCACACCGAGGGGTTAGCTTTAAGTGATGCAGATTCACGGGAGTCGATTCAATATTATTTGGCAAGAAATCCAGGAATGAGTTATGTTTGCAAAGATGGGGAAGCCGTAATTGGTACGATTCTGGGCGGGCATGACGGAAGGCGAGGGTATATTTATCATGTTGCGGTGGATCAAGCTTATCGAGGGAAGTCGATCGGCAAGCAGCTTGTACGCCGTAGCCTGAACACATTGAATGAAGCTGGAATTAGCAAATGTCACATCATGGTCATCGCCGATAATGAGATAGGCAACCGTTTCTGGGCGAAGACAGGGTGGCAGAAGCGAGACGGAATTCTCTTATTCTCCAGTCAAACGCAGGCGGAGTGATGACGTTTTGAAATAATACACTTGACGATACGGATACTTTGTTTGATATTGTAAACGTATGCGATAGGTATGAAGAGGCTCTAAGTATTAAAGATGAGCTGTCAAAAGTGAGGGGTAGACAAGGCATGAAAGACGAAATCGTAATAAGTGAGTACGACAGCAGCTGGCCGTTGGATTACATCAAGGAGCTGAAGGGCATTACGGATTTGCTTAACCTTAATGAAATTGTCGATATCCAACATTTTGGCAGCACCTCTATACCGGGATTAGCGGCCAAGCCAGTTATAGATATTATTATCGGATTCAAGTCGTTCGCTGTAGCGGAACAAACTCTGACGGCCTTGGAACAGATGAACTATGAATATGTGGAAGCGGTGAGCGTCCCAGGCGGTCGACTGTTCCTGAAGAAGGAGCCGCGGAATCGTCATGTACACTTTGTTGAATATGGGACGGAGCATTGGCAGCTGCCGCTTACATTCCGGGATTACATGAGAGTACATAAGCAAGCACGTGCGGAATACGAACAGTTGAAGCGAAGAAACTCCGAGCAGTTCCGATTCGATCGTGTCGGGTATACGAATGCCAAGACGTCCTTCATCCAGAGTATCCTGCAGAAAGCGAATAGCGACGTGATATGATCTATCGTATCTTTACTCGCATGTAGTGGGATACCGTCCAGAATGTCAAGCAGTATGAACCGCAGAGCTTGAGCAGCGAGGGGTTCATCCATTTTTAGTCGTGGCAGAGCGGATCTCTTACAGAAGGTCGGTGCCCGCATGACCGACGTGGTCCGCACCCGCATGTACATGACCGACATTTCACGTTGGGAAGAAGTAGGTAGGGCGCATGGGAGTTCTTTCGCGATGTGCAGCCAGCATCCTCGATGGTAGAAGTAAGGGCACTCATTGATCCCGACTTGTTAGTCGAGATCGAAGTACAGGCGATTGTCGACTAAGCTGGTTTGAAAGGGCAGAAAGATCACTTTCGTGGTGATCTTTCTTGATACTGTAGCCTAGGCTGAGGCGCGCTTTCACGTGCTGCAAGCCGATTTTTTCGTCTTGCACGGCTCCGAGGCGCGCTTTCACGGGCTGCAAGCCGATTTTTTCGTCTTGCACTGCTCCGAGGCGCGCCTTCTCGGGCTGCAAGCCGATTTTTTCGTCTTCCAGCTGTTTTGGCACCTTACATCTTCTTCGCATTTTGAATGCTCTCCACTAAACTTGAGAACCAAACATCCAAGTACAGAAATGAAACCGATCAGTAAACCCTACTCTCGCGCCAAACTATAAGCCAAAAACCTCTGGTGTGATCAATCTACGCCAGAGGTTTTTTTCTGTTGACAGTGTAATATTATTCGGAACCTTTAATCGGCGCATTGTCGCCTTGGATTTTCCCGTTCTCTTGACCCTTGGGTCCAATCGGAGCGTTTTCTTGTCCCTTAGCTCCACTGCCGCCTTGACCTTGTCCGCCTTCTTGGCCTTTACCGCCTTCTTGGCCTTTACCGCCTTCTTGGCCTTTACCGCCTTCTTGGCCTTTACCGCCTTCTTGGCCTTTACCGCCTTCTTGGCCTTTACCGCCTTCTTGGCCTTTACCGCCTTCTAGGCCTTTGCCGCCTTCTTGGCGTTTGCCGCCTTCTTGGCCTTTGCCGCCTTCTTGGCCCTTGCCGCCTTCTAGGCCTTTGCCGCCTTCTTGGCGTTTGCCGCCTTCTTCGCCTTTACCGCCTTCTTGGCGTTTGCCGCCTTCTTCGCCTTTACCGCCCCGACCTTTGCCTGGCCCTTTCAGTTGGTTATATGAATACAGAATAGACTGATGGGTTTGACCATCGACCGCGCCCGTAACAGTTAATTCGTCTTTTTGTTGGAAATATTTTACTCCCTTGACTGCGGTTTCATTGTAGTAGCCGTAAATATCACCTGCATAACTGCCAAGTGACTTCTGCATTCCTTGGATGACGAATACATCTGGACCATTGGCATCCTTGCCAACTGCGAAACCTGTATTCGGCATGCACATAAAAAGCATTACGGCCAGTAACGCCACACCTATGCGTTTGCCTATAATCGATCCGGATTTGGTTCTGAGCTTGATATACCGCACTTCTTGTTTCCATTCTTTCAACTTGATCGACACCTGCCTTTAGCTATTTTTTATTTTAGAACGCTCGTTACTACTTAGGACGGTTATCTGTGGAACAGTTCAGCATTTCGGTTCACTGAGGGCAGCTGCAACGCGGAAAATCCGCGCTATCTGCGCTAATCCATAATTCTGATTGCCCCACAGAGTAGAGAACTTATGTAGTAACCCACGCTTTACTATTCCCCAATGCATCGAAAGTTTATGAATATTTTGTTCTATTTTAAGTGTAGTAGTTGTAGTAGTCAGGATAGCAGCCTGCGGATCATGACGGCTACGCCGTCGCGATTGTGATGCGGCGCGATCGCGTCCGCCGCAGCTAGTACCGCCGCAGGCGCATGCTCCATCGCCACGCCGAGCCCGGCCCAGCGCAGCATGGCGATGTCGTTCGTATCGTCGCCGAAGGCGGCGACTTGTGCAGCGGTGACGTCTAATAGGCGGCACACCGCTTGCAGGCCGGCGGCTTTGTCGACGCCGGCGGGGTGCACATCGATCCGGTCGATTCGCGCCGGATCGATGCTGTAGGCGGCCAGCGCGAAGCGCGGGTCCGCCTCAAGCCGGGCGTACAGCCCGCTGAGACAGCGGGGCTGTAGCCCGGTGTCCGCGGCGGCTGTGCCAGCCGCGGCTGTGGCACGTGACGGCTGCGCCACGCCAGGCGTCTTCGCTCTCGCATCCTCGAGCAGCACTTTCAACCATTCCCGCTCCGTATAACCCGGGCTGTCACTAACTTCTTCCGAGCCTCCAGCCGCATCATCCGAACCCATCGTTTCCGGTGTCCAGTCGAACACCCCATCGACGCAATAAGCCCGGTAGCCGAGATTATGTTGGACAGCCCACTGCTGAATCCACTGGCGCTCCAGTAACGAAAGTGTTGATCGCTGCAGCAATGTCCCGTCCGGCGACCAAACCTCGCAGCCGTTCGATGTGACAAAGGGCACAGTCAAGGTCAACTGTTCTACGAACGGCAGCACCTTAGAGATGTGTCGACCCGTAACGAGCGTAATCTCGATGCCCCGGCTTCGCGCTTCCTCGATCGCACTGAGGTTTTCACCGGATATATGCCCGCGCTGATTCAACAGGGTCCCATCCATATCCAAGGCAATCAACTTGAGATCGCTTCCTGACCATTTCGATTGACCTAAGAGTGCCATCACTATTGAACCTCCCGACCTACAGTCTTTCCACCTATTATAGGACAGGCAGACAGAGAATGGTAACGGGATAGCTGAAGGGGGAGTGCTAGTGTACATGATTCGTACCTAACATTAGTCTGTGTGCCAATCGTGATGTGCTCATAGGGTTCGAGGGGAACAGGGTTTGGTCACCTTGGCCGAGATTAGCCCCAACATGGAAGTGAGCTGTCAAACACGTCATTATCGGCACTGAACAGGGAGCTTCTTGGGCACACCATGAAGTTGCGAGGTTTGCCTTAGAATACGGGGAGTCTTGCGGGACAAGGCCCTATGACAGCAACAGGCACGCCTCTAATCAAAGAGGCGTGCCTGTTAACTAACTTACTTCACTAGCTTTTCCATTTCCTCAACCAAACCTTTGAATACACTCATCGCCTGATGAATCGGTTCCGGTGAAGACATATCGACACCTGCGCGTTTCAGAATCTCGATCGAGAAGTCGCTCCCCCCGCTCTTCAGGAAGCCGAGGTAGCGATCTACTGCAGGCTGGCCTTCGTCTAGAATTTGCTTGGCGAAGCTGGTCGCCGCCGAGAAGCCAGTCGCATATTTGAACACATAGAAGCTGTTATAGAAGTGGGGAATGCGTGCCCATTCCATCTCGATATCCTGATCCACGACCATCGAATCGCCATGATATTGTTTCGTCAGATCGTAATAAATTTTACTAAGCTCTTGGTGGGTCAGCGACTGGCCAGCTTCGGCCGTCTCATGGATGATCTTCTCGAATTCAGCGAACATCGTCTGCCGGAATACCGTCGTCCGGAATTGATCGGCGTAGTAAGTGAGCAGGTACATTTTTTCCTTCGGATCCGTGGACTTCTTCAGCATGTATTCCATCAGAAGCGCTTCGTTGAGCGTGGAAGCAACCTCCGCCAGGAATATCGTATACTGCGCATCGCGGTAGTTCTGATTCCCATCCGACAAATACGAGTGAATCGCGTGTCCCATCTCATGTGTGAGGGTGAACATGCTGTTCAGATTGTCTTTGTGATTGAGCAGAACATAAGGATGTGTGCCATAGGCGCCCCAGCTATAAGCCCCGCTCCGCTTGCCTTCATTCTCGTAGACGTCGATCCAGCCATCCGAGAACCCGTGCTTCAGAATATCCTGATACTTCTCACCAAGCGGCTTCACACTCTCCATAACCGTTTTCTTGGCGTCTTCGAACGTAATATCCATCTTGTACTCTTCCACTAACGGGGCGAACAGATCGTACATGTGCAGTTCATCGACCTTCAGTAGCTTCTTACGCACTTCCATATAGCGATGCAAGAGTGGCAAGCTTTCATGGATCGTCGCGATCAGATTCGTGTAGACGTTGACCGGGATGTTGTCCCCATACAAGGTCGATTCCAGAGCCGATGGGTATTTTCTAGCCTTGGAGTAAAATAAATTTTTGGTCACATTAGCATTGAGTGTGGAGGCCAGTGTGTTTTTCTGTTTGGCATAAGTCGAATACATCGCCTTGAAGGCAGCTTCGCGTACTTCCCGCTTCCCGCTCTCCAGAAATTGTATGTATCTGCCGTGTGTGAGCTCGACTTCCTCGCCGTTCTCATTCGTTACCTTAGGGAACTTCATATCGGCGTTGTTGATCATTCCGAATATCGTTCCTGGTGCTTGAGACAGGTTACCGACTTGGGCAAGCAGCGCTTCTTCGGCTTTGGACAGAATGTGCGGCTTCTGGCGCAGCATATCCTCCAGGGTCTTCTTATATTCGGTCAGCTCTGGACTATCTATCAGTTGTTTGAGCTGCTCATCAGAGAGCGCAAGAATTTCGGGAGTGACGAATGAGAGCGCTTCGCCCACATCTACGCTGAGTTTCTTGGATTTCTCGGACAGCGACTGGTATGTGGAGTCGGCCATATCCTCGTGATGCTTCATATTGGCGTATACGTATAGTCGTTCAGTATGTAACGAGATCTCGTCTTCGAGTGTGAAGCACTCTTTGACAGCTTTGACTTCGTGCAGCTTGCCTTCGAATTGGCCGACTTGTTTCAATAGCTTCTTAACTTCCTCGTATTCAGAATCCCACTTCTTCTGATTGGCGAACAAATCTTCGATTTTCCAGCGATTCTCAGCGGCAACCTCAGAACGTTTCAACACTTGATTCATAGGTACCCTCCTAGTGGATGATTTCGGTTGATCTTGAGCTGCGGCGTCCTGCATGGCATGAACGGAAGCAACGGGTCGGACGGCGATCGGTACAGACAGTGCTAACAGACATACCGTTACGGCGGCGGGAACGATTCTCATGAGCGTCGTTGCTCCTTTTTTCCCAATAGTATGACCGCCGGACGGCTCTCTTATTAAAATGTTGGCACAATAGGCAACCGTTACCGCTTCTTTGGTTATAGAGAGCTTATCATACTGTACAGCAGCAGGAAAAACGCGCAACTGACCAGCATAATCGTAATAATGGCCATGAAGCGCCTTAGCTGGGGTGGAATCGTGTCTTTCTTCATGATAAGTATAACCCCCAGTGAAAATGACACGATCGTGAACAGAACGACCGATCCAGCGTCTAGCATGGTTTGCTCCCCTTTCCGATGTTGCTGTTGCTGTTGTTCATTGATTGACCATTTCTCCATGGACGCCCCGAATTCCTGCTCGGTCTTAGCATATGTTGGCAGCGTGAATAATAATATATCGCTCTTGCGTACGATGCAAGTATCAGACTGACCTGAGTGAAATCCTATAATTGTTTTCTCACTTGACTATTGTTCACGTGCACCGATACTATGAAACAATGATGCGGTTGAAGAGGTGGAAAGAAGGAGGTATTGGCAAGTTGTTAAAAAGGTTTATCTCATATTACGTACCTCATACCCGACTCTTCGTGCTGGATTTCAGCTGTGCTATTATAGCGGCTCTACTCGAATTGGCATTTCCTATGTCCGTGCAATGGATGATCGATTCGCTGTTGCCGACTGGTAACTGGTCGACGATCATTGCCGCCGGATGCGGTTTACTGGCTCTGTACCTAGTTAGTATGGGACTTCAGTTTGTTGTCAATTATTGGGGACATAAGCTGGGTATTAACATCGAGACTGATATGCGGCAGCAGCTGTTCAGCCATGTGCAGAAGCTGTCGTTCCGATTCTTCGACAATACGAAGACCGGACATGTGATGTCCCGGATTACGAATGATCTGTTCGAGATCGGCGAGCTGGCGCATCACGGGCCGGAGGATTTGTTCATTGCACTCATGACGTTCGTCGCCGCATTCGGCATTATGCTGACGGTTAATTGGCAGCTGGCGTGCATTACCTTTACCGTTGTACCGTTGCTGGTATGGCTGATTGTCTACTTCAATAAGAAGCTGAATCGCGCCGCATCTACGATGTTCGCCAGCATTGCTGATGTGAACGCACGTGTTGAAGACAGTGTGTCCGGTATCCGTGTTGTGAAATCGTTCGGTAACGAAGCCTACGAGGTGTCGCGGTTCCGTGTGAACAATGCGGCCTTCCGCCTGGCGAAATTGCGTTCCTACTTGGCGATATCGTTCAGCTCGTCGGGGATTTACATGCTGACACGTCTAATCTCCTTGATCGTACTCGTGTGCGGAGCCTGGTTCGCCTACAAAGGCGAGTTGTCTTATGGTCAATTGGTCGGGTTCTTGCTGTATGTGAACATCTTCTTGAAGCCGATCGACAAGATTAACGCGCTGATGGAAAATTATCCGAAAGGGATGGCGGGGTTCAAACGGTTCTGCGAGCTGATGGACACCGAGCCGGATGTGAAAGACGAGCCGGGTGCGGTGGAAGTAAAGCAACTGCGGGGCAATATCGAATTCCGCCAGGTAACGTTCGGCTATGAAAATCACTCCAAAGTGTTAAGCCGCATCGATCTCAACATCCGTGAAGGGGAGACTGTTGCCTTCGTCGGCCCTTCGGGGGCCGGTAAATCAACACTGTGCAGCTTGATTCCGCGCTTCTATGAGGTGGATGACGGGATCATTACCATTGATGGACTGGACATACGCCGCATGACACAGCGCTCGCTTCGCTCCCATATCGGTATTGTGCAGCAGGAAGTTTTTCTGTTCAACGGGACGATGCGAGACAATATCGCGTACGGACGGCTGGACGCGAGCGATGAGGAAGTTGCGGAAGCTGCACGTCGGGCGCACTTAGGTGCTCTAGTCGAATCGATGCCGGATGGGTTGGACACGATGATCGGTGAGCGCGGATTCAAGCTGTCCGGTGGTCAGCGTCAGCGGCTGGCGATTGCTCGTATGTTCCTGAAGAATCCGCCGATTCTGATTCTCGATGAGGCGACTTCTGCCCTGGATACGGAGACGGAAGCGGTCATCCAGCAGGCGCTAGAGGAGCTCGCTGTCAATCGCACGACGCTTATTATCGCACATAGGCTCGCCACGATCCGCCATGCGGACCGCATCGTCGTCGTAACCGAAGACGGAGTAGAGGAGCAGGGTACGCACGAGGAGTTGCTTACGGCGGGCGGCGTCTATGCGCGCTTGCATAGTGCACAGTTCGCAAGGCTGACGGTAGAAGTTTAACACGAATAACGCCCTCGGCATTCCTTATCAGGAAAGCCGGGGGCGTTATGTTTGTCTTTACTTATTGATGCAATATCAGCTAATGCCTCTCTTATACTTCCTTGAACCCAGCAAGAATGCTCTGCCGTTCTTCTTCCGTTCCCTTGAAGCGTTCCGGGCTGAATCGGTGCTCCGCCCAATGCATGAGAGCCGGACGGCTGAGGAACTCGTGGTTATCCTCGCCCCACTGATCCGATATTTCCCGGACGATGATCCGGGTACCGTGAACCTCCACGTTGACCATGTTCCATTTATCCTGTTTGTACACTTGAACTTTTTTAATCGAGGCCATTCCATCCCGCTCCATTCGCACATTCTTCTTGTAGCATCATATCGCAATCGGGTATGGAAATCAATGCCGCGGCGGTTTCCAATGTTAATGGTTTCGTATAACAAACACAAATTTAGCATTACAAAAACTTTGTTAGTTTTGTTATTATAGGTGTAGGAAGAGGAAGGGAGCTGTATGATTTGACGATCAAAGTGGGGATTGCAGGTGTACGAGGGTTAAGTGCTTTAATGGGGTTTCGCTCGATTCCAGGAGTGGAAGTAGCGGCGTTGTGTGATTTGGATAAGGAGCTGCTGAAGGAGCAAGCGCAGCAATATAACATTCCGCACACGTATCGGATCTATGAAGACATGCTGGCGTCCGACATTGATGCTGTAGTTATTGCCACACCGATGCAGCTTCATGTGCAGCAGACGATTACCGCCTTGCAGGCTGGCAAGCATGTGTTATGTGAGGTAACGGCTGGCGTGACGATGGATGAGTTGTGGTGGTTGAAGGAAACGGTGGAACAAAGTGATAGTGTCTATATGATGGCGGAGAATTGCTGCTATATACCTGAGAATCAGATCATCAACAATATGGTGGAGAAGGGTATGTTCGGCACGGTGTATTTCGGCGAAGGCGAGTATATTCACGATATCAAATCCATGGCAGTCGGAGATAGACGTAATCCAGACAAGGACATCCGGACCAAGACATGGAGACACTTCTGGCAACTCGGTAAGCGCGGTGCCTTCTATCCGACGCACAGTCTTGGTCCTGTCATGAAATGGTTCAAGGGCGACCGGATCAGGTCGATCTTTTGCATGGGGACGGGATGGCACACCGCGCCTCAGTTCCGACAAGAAGATACGAGTATCACGCTGTGTCAGATGGAGAGTGGCAAGCTGATCAAGCTGCGTGTGGATTGTATCTCGAACCGGCCGATTAATGCCGCCTACTATACATTGCAAGGAACCGAGGGTTGTTATGAGGCGCCGCGGGGCTTGGGCGATACGCACAAAATTTGGCTGAGCTCGATGGGAGATAAGGCGGACAAAGCCCAGTGGAGACCACTTTCCGACTTCACTGAGTTTCTGCCTGAGCGGTACAAGATAGCAAGTGAGGAACAGCAATCTGCTGAGCACTGGGGTTCGGATTTCTACATCGTTCACGATTTCATCGACGCTATCCGTAATGGGACGCCACCGGCTGTGGATGTATATGAAGCTTGTGAATGGACGGCGGTCGGGCTATTGTCGGAGCTGTCGATTATGAATGGCGGTCGTGTCATGGAAATGCCGGATTTCCGCAAGGCGAACACGTTCCGTGAGCAGATCATTAAGATATAAGAAAATTTGTGGAAAAAGATTGAAATGTCCCGTGTATGGCTATATAATCATGTCTAACTTGCAAAGCATTGCAAGTGTCGTACCCAAGTTTAGATGAGTTAGTTGAGTTGAGAAGAGGAGAGCTGAGAAGAGATGAGTGAATTGAACAACGGAAAATTGGAGCAGTATGAGCAAATTGGAGTGGCGATGACTTGCCGTTCCTACGAAGAGTACTTGGCTATGTTTGATTTGTTGCCGGATAGACTCGCACATGGGCCGATTCTTGATGTTGCTGCAGGGGCATCGTCGTTCGCGGCTGAAGCATCGGCATTCGGCTTCGATGTTACGGCTGCTGATCCGTTATACGCCTTAACACCTGAGCAGATCCGGGACAAGGGGCATCTTGAGATCGAACAATCGACGGCCAAGCTGGCGTCCATTCAACATAAGTTCGATTGGAGCTATTACGGCTCCATACAGCAGCATCGTGTTAGAAGAGAGCGTGCCTTGGAGAAGTTTGCCGAACATTTCGCTTCAACACGGTTGTCAGCAGCCGAATCAGGTCGCACGGAGAGCGGTACAGATTCACCTAACTATGTGCCTGCGTATTTGCCTAATCTACCTTTTGCTGATGGTGCTTTCTCGCTAGTATTGTGCAGTCATTTCTTGTTTTTATATCAGGAGCAATTCGATTTCGCTTTTCATGATGCAGCGATATCGGAGCTATTGAGAGTGTGCCGCCTGGACGGTGAAGTGCGGGTGTACCCGCTTATCTCGCTTAGATGGGAGCCGTTTCCTCAATTGGCGGAGCTCATGCGTGTTTTCGAAGAGAAGGGCATGGCGTGCAGGTTGAGCGAGTCTCATCTACCCTTCATCCCAGGGTCCACGCATTACTTGTCCTTGCGACACAAGAGCTGAATTCAGGTTCAGCACTCCATTAGAATCGGATAAGCTTTGACCGCCCCCCTAGGGAAGTGGTAAACTATACAATGCCAACTTTACTATCGGGGAGCGTTTACGGATATGCCAAAGTTTAAAAATTTTGCAGGTAAGAAGAGCAAGCTGGATCAAGCGAAGAACAATATGTTCGTGAAGCTGGCCCGGGAAATTTATATGGAAGCCCGCAAAGGCGGCGCGAACATAGAAGGCAATTTCAAGCTGAAGACCGCGATTACGAACGCTCGCCAGATTAACATGCCGAACGACAACATCGAGCGTGCGATCAAGAAGGCGACCGGAGGTAATGACAGCGTCGAATACGAAGAAATCTTCTATGAAGGCTACGGACCGGGTGGCATAGCGATTATGGTCAAATGCCTGACGGATAACCGTAACCGCACGGCAGCCGATGTACGCTCGATCTTCAACAAACGCGGCGGCAATATGGGCGAGTCCGGCTGTGTCTCCTACATGTTCGATCAGAAGGGCGTTCTAACGATAGAGCGCGACGAGGACACCGAGTATGATGAAGAAACGCTTATGATGCAAGCGTTGGAATCCGGAGCAGAGGACTTGGTGGTGAACGAAGATAGCTTCGAGTTCATTACCCACCCGCACGAGTTCGAGACGGTCAAGACGAACTTGGAAGGCGAAGGCTTCACGTTCAACAGTGCCGGTATTCGCTGGGTTCCGCAGAACTATGTGAAGGCCGAAGGCGAGAACGCCGAGAAGCTGATGAAGATGATGGAAGGCTTCGACGATAACGACGATGTACAAGATGTGTACGCCAACTTCGAGATCGACGATGAGGAAATGAACAAGCTTAATTCTTAATACGAATTAACTGGAAGATCAGGTCAGTGAGTCATACTCACGACCTGATCTTCTTTATTTGGGTCACATTACGATCGAGGATAAGTGATAGAAGTTTCGATCCCACGGGGCCAAACCTTTTCATTGCCCTATAATTCATGCTTGTGCTAGAATTTGGATAAAATGCTGTACCAGTGAGGAGCTAGTGAAGATGCAACGAGTGGACGCCCATCAGCACTATTGGAGCATTCAGCGGACGGATTACGGCTGGCTTACTCCAGCATCGGGACTGTTGTACCGTGATTATTTGCCGGAGGAGCTAGTGCCGCACTTGATCCAACATGACATAGCCCGAACGATTCTAGTGCAAGCTGCTCCAAGTGTGGAGGAAACGTGGTATATGCTGGGCCTATACGACAAGGAGCCATCTGTAGCAGGAGTTGTGGGCTGGCTAGATTTCGAGTCGGATCACTTGGAAGAGGAGTTTCAGGCTCTGAGAGAACATCCTGGGTTTGTCGGTGTTCGGCCGATGATTCAAGATTTGCCGAACGGTTGGATGCTGAGTGATAAGGTGTTACGGAGTTTTGAATATATGGCCCAACAACAGTTTCCCGTGGATCTGCAGCTACGTCCCCGGTTGTTGGAAGATGCGATCCAACTGCTGAATCGAGTACCCACACTGAAGGCCGTGATCGACCACTTGGCCAAGCCGGATATGCAAGAGGGCGAGCTTGAGCCATGGGCCGACCAGATGACGCAATTGGCTGCATACTCCGGTGTGATGTGCAAGCTTTCCGGCATGGTACCGGAATCGGAGGGCGAGACATGGACGTTACAGCGCATCGAACCCTATGCTCGTCATGTGTTGAACACATTCGGGCCAGAGCGTGTCATGTACGGCAGTGACTGGCCCGTATGCCTGTTAAGTGCTACATATAACGAAGTGATCGATTTGGCAAACACCCTGTTGCCTTCATCATGGACAGACTCCCAGCGGGAAGCTGTATTCGGCGGAAATGCCCTTCAATTTTATGAATGGAAGGAACGTATCGTATGAATGCCGTAACGAACCGAATTGATAAGTTATCCTTAACCCAGGCTCCGCTCACCAAGCAGCCTGACTTCGACAGCTTCTGGAAGAATGCGCTCGACACATGCCGCAGCCATCCGTTCCAGACGGAACGTGTTCTCGAGCCTACGCTGCTGCGCCATACCGACTCATATCGCGTCCAATTCCAAGGCTATGATGAAACACCGCTTTATGGCTGGTATCTGGTGCCGAAGCGTATGGATACGAGCAAGAAATTGCCTTGTATCGTCATCTACCACGGTTATCCGGGTGGGAAGGGGTTCGCCGAGAATTATGCCCGTTGGTTGATGATGGACGTCGCTGTCTTCGCTGTTGATGTCCGTGGTCAGGGTGGGGAAACGKGGAACTTGCTGCAACAGACGCACGGGATGACAAGGGGCTGGTATTCTCAAGGAATATTGGACAGAGACAACAGCTACTATAAGGCTGTCGTACTCGATGCGGTCCGCGCGATCGACTGGGCTGCCGAACAACCGGAAGTCGATCCGAGTCGGATCGCCGTCTATGGTGAGAGCCAGGGCGGAGGGTTGGCCTTGTCCGCTACAGCGCTGTATGGAACCGTTGCGGCAACTGTGGCGCACATCCCGAACATGTGTTGGATGGATTATAGCGTGATGCATTCGACAGGTACGTTGTCAGAAGTAGGGCAACTTGCCTCGATCTTCCCTGATGAATTAGATGGTATTTTGCGCACGCTTAGTTATTTCGATGTGAACAATTTGGCCGAACGTATCCGGAATCCGGTACTCCTATCTGTAGGCTTGAAAGATATGGTGTGCTGGCCAGAAACGATCTTCGCTGCCTTCAACCAACTGGGTTCGCAGCATAAGGAGATCTTGACCGACCCGTTCGCTGGTCATAGCGTAAGTGGTGCGTTTCAGCACAAGGGCATGACATTTGTCGCCAACTGGGTACAAGCATAATTCCGCACAAAACTGGACTTAGGTCTAGGATTCACATTTACCCCCAGTAGGAGGACTGCTTCTAGGAGGGTGTGCTAATATACATATATGAACGAAAGGCAACTCGGATAAGCGGATGCTTTCGAAATGCGTTTCTCACTATACGCTCATGGAGGTATGATATGAAGTTAAGAATGATAATGGGAGCGGTACTCTTGTTTATGGGTGGGTACTTGTTATTGAATCATGGAGGAGAGCTCGGACCAGGGACGATCTTCGCATACTTTTGGCCCACTTTGTTCGTAATTCCGTTGGGATTGTTCTTCCACTGGATGTGCTTTTACATGGTTGGTCGTAAGGGAATCGGACTACTAATCCCCGGTGGTGTATTGCTCACAGCCGGAATTGTGTGTCAGCTCGCGATGCTGTATAGTGGTTGGAGTTATATGTGGCCTGGATTTATACTGGCTCCTGCCATTGGGTTGCTCGAATTTTATTGGTTCGGAAGCAGGAATCGATGGTTGCTTATCCCGATCAATATATTGCTTGTGCTGTTCCTGATCTTCTTCCTGGTGTTCTCTACCGGGGCGCTGTTGAATCATCTATCGGGTCAACCGATCATTGCGACCGCCATCCTATTGGCAGGAGCCTTGATGCTGGTCGGGCGGAAGAGAGAAGTATAGCTGTAATAGCATGGAGCAGGCTGCCGAGAGGCAGCCTTTATTGCCATTTCATGGGCAAGAAAGAAGGTTGTTGAATGAATCAGATACAAGTTAGAGGAGCTGCCATCCATCAAAAGCTTACATTCGGCCAAGTACAGGCTAATCTCTCCTATGAAAGAAGAAAGGCATGTTATGCCGTTATCATGGACGAGGATAGACAACAAGTGGCAGTTGTTCGAACAGCCAATGGGAACTATTTTTTTCCTGGCGGCGGTATAGAAGATGGTGAGACGCCTGAAGCGTGTTTGAAGCGAGAGGTGTTGGAGGAAACCGGCTATACAATAGTGATAGGTTCTCGTATTGGTGTGGCAGAGAGATTTTTTGTATCCCCCACTCAGGAACCTCTACTGAATGAGGGGACCTTTTATATAGCTAAACTCGTTAATAAAAGCGAAACCCCAGCAGAAGACGATCATGTTCTCGAATGGATCGATGTAGGGAATGTGGATGAAGTATTGTTCCATGAACATCATGCCTGGGCAGCAAAACAAGCCTGTTCAGGTACAAGTGGGTACGACTCGGACCCAGAGGGAGGAGAGGTTGGGATGAGAGTGCAACGATTTGATTCCGTTCAACTGTATATCAAGAAAGTAGAGCCTTTTCTTGAGCGCAATGAAGCAGCCAACAATCTGATCCTTGGACTGCTTTATCTGCTTCACCAAAAAGAACTGAAGGGGGAGGACATATCAGATACGTTCCTGGGTGCCGTGGACGACTCAGAGGGAAATCTTGTTCTGGTAGTGTTCATGAACCGAATCAATTTGCTTGTGTATGGAGAGGGCACTGAAGTTGACAGTGCCATTGAATTTGCAGTAAGTTACCTGTCTGAATCCGGAATGAGTGTACCTGGTGTAGTCGGTCCAACCCCGATTGCTGCATCATTTGCCACCAAGTGGGCCTCGAACAACAATAGCACCCCTATTG